>CAVBAX010000135.1:0-4001 GCA_963593105.1 Candidatus Methanomethylophilaceae archaeon
TTTCAGCTTTTGATGTTTTTAAGTCTAAGGTTAAACCTAATGGTGTAAGCGACTATGAATTTTATATTTCAATATTAGAGGAACACGGTTTAGTCAACGCTAGAAAAGATTTGGAAAATATGATTATCTTAGATTATTTAATTGTTAATAGTGATAGACATATGAAAAATTTCGGCATAATTAGAAACGTTGAAACTTTAAAGTGGCTAAAACTTACACCGATATTTGATTCTGGTGAAAGTATGAAATGTGATAAATATACAGATGAAATTGATTTTAATAGATGTTATGGTATGTTTTTTTAAAAGCCCTAATAAAAACTATGAAGATATTTTAAAAAGTATAAAAGATGGCATTAAAAGAATTGATATTAATGCATTAGATGGCTTAGTCAATGAATATGAAAGCCTTTTAAGAACGTATCAATCAAAACTAGATATTTCTGATAATAGAATTAATAAACTTGTAAATGGCTTGAATATAAGAATTAGCAAGCTTAATAAACATATTATGGTTTTGAGTTGTTAATTTGCACTTATTAGTAACACATAATTTCCCATATTGTGAAAAATGGTCAGTTAATGTACAATAGAAAAGGATTGTTTAATCCATTAATAAATTTGTAATAGGGAGGAAAAGTTATGTTTGAATTTAACTTGTCTTCCGTTTTATTAGGTGTCATTGGTTTAATTTTAGGACTAGTAATTATGGCTTTGTATAATAAGTCTAATTTAAACAAGTCTAAAAATGAGGCCAAGAAGGTCTTAGAGGAAGCTGAAAGTCAAGCTAAAAACACAGTAAAACAAGCTGTTTTAGATGGTAAGACTCAAGCTTATGAATTGAAACTTCAAGCTGAAAAAGAAATTAAAGAGAAAAAATCAGAACTACAAGATCAAGAAACTAAGATTCTTAGAAGAGAGGATTCTTTAAACTTTAGAGATGAGAATCTAAATGCTAAGGAAAAAAGTCTTGATCAAAAGCTTAAGAAAGTTGATGAAAAGACTGCTAACCTAGATAGAATGGAAGCAGAACTACAATCTAGAATTGATGGCCAAATTGCTTTGTTGGAACGTGTTTCTAACATGTCTTCACAAGAAGCTCATGATGAGCTAATGGAAGCTGTTGAAAAGAAGATGGAAAGTGAAATAGCTAGCTATATTCATGAAAAAGAAGAAGATGCTAAGCTAAAGGCTAAAGAAAATGCTAGAGAGATTATCGCTACAGCAATTCAAAGATATTCTCAAGAAGAAAGTGTTGATCGTACTGTATCTGTTGTTACTTTGCCAAGCGAAGAAATGAAGGGTAGAATTATTGGCCGTGAGGGTAGAAATATTCGAGCAATTGAACAAGCTACTGGTGTTGATTTAATTATCGATGATACACCTGAGGCAATTACTATTTCTTGTTTTGATCCAATCAGAAGAGAAACTGCTAGGCTTGCATTAGAGTATTTAATTAAAGATGGCAGAATTCAACCAGGAAGAATTGAAGATGTTGTAAATAAGGTTTCTAAGGAAATGGATGAAAACATCATGAAATATGGTGAAGAAGCATGTTTCAAATTAAAGATTGGTAGAATGGATAAAGAATTAGTTAAACTAATTGGTAGACTTAGATATCGTTATTCATATGGTCAAAATGGTTTAGAACATTCTATGGAGGTTGCAGCTTTTTCTGGTATGATGGCTGCTGAACTTGGACTAAATCAATCATTGGCAAAGCGTGCTGGTTTATTACATGATATTGGTAAGGCTGTTGACTTTGAACAAGAGGGAACCCATGTTGAGCTTGGTGCTAAGCTTGCTAAAAAGTATGGCGAGAATGAAGTAGTAATTAACGCTATTGAATCTCATCATGGCGATAAGGAACCAAGTGGTATCATTTCTTATCTTGTGGCAGCTGCAGATACTTTAAGTGCTGCTAGACCTGGTGCTAGATATGAGGCTATGGAAAACTATATTGAAAGACTTGAAAATCTTGAAAAGATTGCCAATGATTTTGATGGAGTTGATAAGGCTTTCGCTATTCAAGCTGGTAGAGAAATCAGAGTTATGGTTACACCAGATAGAGTAAATGATGAAAAGTGTACAATTCTTGCAAGACAAATTAAGGAACGTATTGAAAATGAATTAACTTATCCTGGTCAAATTAAGGTTACCGTTATTCGTGAATTACGTGCTAATGAAATCGCAAAATAATGAAGGTATTATTTTTAGGAGATATTGTAGGTAAAAGAGGTCGCGAAGTAGTTCGCGACTTTTTGCCTGTTTTAAAGGAAAAATATAATCCTGATTTTACTATTGTAAATGGGGAAAATGCAGCTCATGGAAAAGGAATTACTATTAGAATCTATAATGAGTTAATTGGATATGGTGTAAATTGTATTACTATGGGTAATCATACTTTTTCTAAAAAAGAAATAATTGAACACTTAGATGAATGCGATAAGATGATTTGTCCTTTTAATCATATATTAAATCAAGGAAAGGGCTATCGTATCTTTAAAGTAAAGGGTAAGAAAGTATGCGTTGTTAATTTACTTGGTACTATTATGCAAGAAGAATATACTACTTCTCCATATAGTGCTATGGATAAGATTTTAAATGATACTAAGCCTAAGGATATTGATTTATATATTGTTGATTTCCATGCAGAGACTACTGCTGAAAAAAGAGTTTTCTTTGAATATTATAAAGATAAAATAAATGCAGTACTTGGCACGCATACACATATTCAAACAGCTGATGAACAAATCATCAATGGTAAAGCTTTTATTAGTGATGTTGGGATGTGTGGACCTTTTAATTCAATAATTGGAAGAGATATCGATGAATGTATTAGAAAGATGATTTTTAATGAGAAAACTAGATTTACGGTTTCACTTGAAGATCCAATATTAAATGGCGTTTTTATTGAATATGATGATAACAACATTTGTACAAACATTGAAAGAATTCAAATAAGACCATGAGCAAGAATATAAAGAATTTATTGATTGTGGTATGTATTGCGATAGTTATTGTCTTATGCGTTAGAGTTAATATCAATATTAATACAACCGATGAAGTTGATTTTAAACATGAACAACTTGTAGAAAATGACTTAGAAGTTGTTAAAGCTTATTATGATGAAATTATAGATGCATATGAAAATGGAATAGATATTTCTGTTTATCTATCCAATGATGTGGTATCAATATTTTCTAATCGCATTAAACACTTTGATGGTAGTACTACTATGTTAGAAGCTGGTGAATATGCTTATTATAAAAGTGATAACAAACTAGGTTATTATCTTTTATATAAATGCGATAACAAGCATTCTAATCATGAATATAGAATTGGAGAATAGATATGACTTATATTACTTATATCGTAATTATTGTGTGTGTGCTTAATTATATAAGACAATACCAACTTGAACAAAATGAACCACAAGATGTAGCTTTACAAAAGTGTGGTGCACTTATAAAACCTTTATCAAGTAATAAAGAACTATATAGATTATTAACTGCTGGTTTTGTACATATGTCTATTCCACATTTAGTAATGAATCTATATTGTATGTACTATTTAGGTGCAAGTTTAGAAAGATATCTAGGCCATCCTTTATTTACTGTATTATTATTAGGTTCTATTATTGCTGGTAATATATGTACTATTAGACTTGGTAATGAATATTCTATAAGTGGTGGCTTATCAGGTGGGCTTTATGGCTTGATGTGTTTTGAATTAAAGATTATGGTAATGTTAGGTGGTATTGGAACTATATTAAATAGTCCTTCACTTATGCTTACAATAATTTTAAATATTTCACTTAATTTTATGTCAGGAGTAGGCTATAAAGCACATTTAGGTGGTGCTATCTTTGGACTTTTATTTGCGATAATACTTGCCTTAATTTAAGTAAAGACAATAAATAAAATTAAATATTGTGTATAAAATTGGGTAAATTGAAATATCATGTGTCTTTTTAAAATGGATCATTGAAATTTCGTGTGT
>CAVBAX010000136.1:0-3990 GCA_963593105.1 Candidatus Methanomethylophilaceae archaeon
TAGATAAAAGATTATTTTTTCTACCAACTTTTTCTACCAACCTATTTACCAACCCACCCAATTAAAAAGAGGCTTTATATACTGCCTCTTTGTTTAAAATTTAGAAATGATGTGAACCGCCACCACCATGGCTTGCACCAGAACTAGATACATGAATACTAGATCCTCCTCCACCATGATGATGATCATCGTTTCTTTCAACTTTATGAGTATGACTTGTCTTATACAAGAAGATTTCACCACTTCTAAATATATTAACATTTGAATCGCTCATATAATAATTAGCCTCTGTTTTAACCTTTTGTGTTTTTAATTGTCCTCTTAACACAAAATAGACAACAATTGAAATTAATGTTGCCCCACCAAGTCCTACCAACATTGATTGTTTTAAATGTTCATTTGTATCAACACTTACATTATCATATGGTACATCTGGAATATATGTATCTATAGTACTTGTTCCAATATCTTCTACATGATATAGGAATGTATTAATAGCGCCTAAAGTATCACCATTAGATAAATAAGAAGTTACATCACTATAGATATAATCAAGCCTAGCATCATTAAATAAAGATATTGTATTGTGTCCTCTTGTAGTAATTGTATAATCACGATAATAGTAGTTAATACACAAGATAATGCCATCTCTATCACTTCCTAAACCATAGCCATTATAATCAAAATAATCATCAGCTAAAGCTGTTACATTTTCATTTTCTTGATAGGCAATATAAACCACTACATCAAAACCAACTTCATCAATAATAGTTTTAATTTGATCATTAAGTTCTTCTATTTCTGCCTCACTTAAACAATCATATTCATCTATTACCTTATTATCATTGGCATATATTGGAAAAGAAATAAACAATAAACATAATATTATAAATAGCTTTTTCATTACTTCACTCCAAAATAATAACAAGCAGCAGTTATAAGAAAACTTACAATAAAGACAATTAATATTGTAAGAACAACCTTTTTAACATCCATCGGCAAATCACCCGCAAACTTACCACTTTGACCATTCATCGCAAAGTTATATACCTTACCATGATAAGTAGTAGAAAAAATATAAACTGGAAGTAAAGCATATCTAGCATAAGAATTACTATAACTTACAGAACCCGATTCAAAAGCTACTGTGTTATATCCTATTACACTTCTTGATAACATAGAAAACATTGAACTTTTAATACGCTTATTAGCCTTATTAAATGTTTCATTTTCATCTTCATCATACTTATCAGCTAGAAAACCTGATAAATATGCACTATTAAAATCGACTGACTTAGAATAATCAAAAGGCTCAAGTGCATCTAGTAAAGAATCATCTAACTTACTAGAACCATCTACTGGAACCTTATCAAAAGTAGCTTTACCATCCCTATACACAAGATAATAAGAAGTCTCAGTAGTAACATAATCACCATGTCTAAAAGTTCTTACTCTTGTTGTCCTAAATCTTGCCTTAGCACTAACATTGGCATCAAATAACCAATATGGTACATACATACCACTTAACTTATCAATGACATTGTTTATTTTAAAATCATTAGGCAAAGCCCATTTACCCTTTAAATACTCGCTATATTTTTCTCTTGCTGCTTCTATATCTAGACCAAAAGGAACAATAAGCTCAGGCCTTAAAATACCATCAAATTGACTGGCATCAATTATCGTATTACCACAATAGGGACAAACACAAGCCGACATATTCTCATCACCTATTACCTCTCCCCCACATGCAGGACAACTATAGGCAACCTTACCATCAATTCTTACTTTTTCACTTTTTTTAGAAGAAAACGTGACATTATCTTCGCCCACATTTTCCTCATTCATTAAGTCTTTTAAAGTATCTACATCATATTCAGTACCACAATGATCGCACTTCAATTTGCCACTACTTGCATCATAAGGTATTGATGCCCCACAATTAGGACACTTATAAGAAACTATCTCACTCATCCTAATTGCTTACCACAGTTTGGACAAAACTTAGCACCAGCAACACTAATTGGCTTACCACAATATGGACAAAAACCACCTGCACTTGTCTGTCCTTGAGCAAATAAACTAGAAATATTTGTACCATTAGCCATATTAACACCCATAAACCCATTAACTGCGCCATTACTATTATTTGCCGCATCCCTCAAAGCCTGAGCTTGGGCAGCAGCTAAAGCACCTGCAGCAGCATTAGGATTTCTTAAAGCAGCACCTTCTTGTAAATTTTGAATACGCTTTAAATCATCATCTGTTGGACTAATAGAATTAATACCGAAAGAAACAATAGAAATACCACGTAAATCAGACCACTTCTTAGATAAAATCTCATTTAAAGAATCAACTAAATCAAAAGTATGAGAAGGAATATCACTATATCTATTTACACCCTTATTACTTAAATTAGCTAAAGCAGGTTGTAAAGCAGTTAACAATTCACTACGCATTTGATTTTCAATTTGACCACGACTATATTGATTACTATTACCCGCAACATTCTTATAAAACAAAATAGGATTAGTTACCTTAATAGAATACTCACCATTACATCTTAGTCCTACATCTAAATCATAACCAACACTATCATCTTTAACTCTAAAAGAAACAGGAGTAGCAGTACCATACTTATAACCCATTATCTCTTTAGTATTTACAAAATAAATACTTTGCGATCTATTTGTAGTGCCTCCATAAGAAAACCTTTCAACCATAGTATCAAAAGTATCCCTTAAGCCCTTCATACCACCATCAAAAATACTAGGAGACTTATCAGTATTAAAAGTATAATTACCTGGTTCATTAGCGACTTCTACAACTATACCATCATCAACAATTAGTGCACATTGCCCATCAGCTACCACAATACCAGAACCATTAGTAATTACATCATTCTTGCCAAATAAAGAAGAACCCTTCTTAACACCCTTTACCATTAACACTTCATTACTAAGTGCATCACAAACAAAATAATCCTTCCAAGTATCAGCTAAAGTACTTGTAGCAGCACCAACAGCAGCCTTAATTAAACCCATAAGCTTACCTCCATTTATTCTTAATCAAATTATATCAAGATACATAAGTCAATAAATAAAATACGATAATTTCACACAAAGCAACAAACAACTTAAAAGCCCATAAAATAAGGCATACAATAAGTTTATTTCTCTTTTTACTGTCAAACAAAAACCATATTGAAGCACTTCAATAACACATTGAAGTGACATTGAAGTAAGTATTGAAGTTGTATTGAAGTAGACATTGAAGTTACATTGAAGTTACTTCAATATAAATCATACTTCTATAAATAAGATATAATCTAACAAGAGGTAGACAAATGAAAAATATTAAAGTTGTAGCTGCACTAATGTTACATGAAAATAAAGTATTGATTGCCGCTAGAAAAAAAGGTGAATTTGAAGGACTATGGGAATTTCCTGGTGGCAAAATAGAAACAGGAGAAAGTCCTGAACAAGCATTAAAAAGAGAAATACAAGAAGAAATGGAAATTGAAATATCTGTTGACTCATTTTTAATGACAAGAGAATATGATTATTCTTCGTTTCATCTATCAATGGATTGTTTCTTATGCACACCATTAAGCGATCATATTCATCTAAACGATCATCTAGGCTATAAATGGATAGACATTAAAAAAGACCCCTCAATCAACTGGGTACCAGCTGATGAAGAGATCTTCAATCAATTAATTATTCATCAACAATCTTTGTAGTTAAATAATCATAAACGCTATCCTTACAAGGAGTATCAAGAGTGTAAGTTATTCTTACATTCTTTTTTTCTTTAACTTCAATCGCATCATAATATTCAATTTCACCCAAATAATAGAAATCAGTCTCTCCCTTTATTTTATTTACAAACAAATGAACCTTTAAACCATTTTCTTTTTGTCTTTTTAATCTAACAATCTCAGGTGAAGTCATACTTCTATTATTTTTAGAAATACAAACTATACGATAT
>CAVBAX010000137.1:0-3973 GCA_963593105.1 Candidatus Methanomethylophilaceae archaeon
CTCAGGTTGTGATTACATCTCATCAAGCTTTCTTTACTCGTGAGGCTTTACAAGCTATCGCAACTGTAACAATGGAGAATGCAAGAAACTTTTCTGAGAAAAAGGAACTTGGACTAGCTCAGGTAAAATAAGATCCGAAAGGGTCTTTTTTATATGGGAAAACAATGAGGTTATAAGGTGGGTTAGTTGATGTTAAAGTCTACAATAAAGGTTACTATAAAGTAGACTTTAAAAGTAGACTTTAAGTAGACTTTAAAGTAGACTTTATTTTTATCTAATAGTTATAAAATTTACAAAATTCTTTTTAATATTATGTAATAATAATCGTATGAGTTTTAATTCAAGTAACTATAGTTATATATTAACCGTTATATCTTTAATGATTATTGATTTGTTATTATTAGCGAGACTTGAAAAAGATAGAAGACTACAAGAAAATCAACGTTGGATTGGGATAATGTTTATGGGGTGTGCTGCATGTGCATTGTCTGATGCTTTGTGTGTGCTGTTTGATCAAAGTCATGTTAGATTTCTAGTTTATATAAGTAATGCTTTGTTTGATTTTTCTTTTACTTTTGTGTCATTTTTTCTTTTTTATCATACAGAACAGGCATATAATCCAAATGTTTATAAGAATAAACTTTATGATTTTTTAGTTCATTTGCCTATTGTGATATGTGGCATATTACTTCTTCTTTCATATAAGTATGGCATTATATTTGCGGTAGATGAATTAGGTAATTATACAAGAGGCCCTTTATATAATTTCTTTTATATTTGTTTGGCATGTATCTATATTATTGTCTTTGTGTTTATGTTTATCGTTAGAATGCTTATTGTCAAAGATAAATCTAAGATAGATATTCTAAAGGCTACGTTTAATTATTATTTTCCTTTGATTGCTGGTTCTGGTTTGCAGCTATTTTTTATTGGTTTCCCTGGTTCTAATATGGGTTTAACTTTAACTATGATTTATATTTTCTTTGATGGATTAGAGGAACAAATTAAAGCTAATGAGAAGGATTTAAAGGATACAAATGATGAGTTAATTGATGCTTTGGATAAGGCTGATTTTAGTAGTGAAGTCATTAGTTCAATATCTAAGCTTTATTTGGCAATCTATAGTCTTAATTTAGATAGCGGTATTATGATGCAAATAAGAAATTCTAATACTTATTTTGCGGAAGGGTTAGAAATTGAAGATGCACAAAATAGTTTAAATGCGTTTATTAAAAATGAGATTGTGGATGATTATAAGGCTTTAATGTATGATTTTTATAATTTATCAACTTTAAGAGATCGTTTAAGGGACTTAGATAATATTTCTTTAGATTATAGAACTAGAGATGATAGGTGGATTAATAGCCGTTTTATTGTTCAAAATAGAAATAATAATGGTGACGCACTGGATGTATTACTTGTTCCAAGTTTAATCACTAAAGAGAAACAAAGGGAACTTGAATATCAAGAACAAATTATCACTAGTGCATTAGAGACTAAAAAGGCTAATATGGCTAAGACGGATTTTTTAAGAAGAATGTCTCATGATATTAGAACGCCTATTAATGGCGTGCTTGGCTTAATTAATATTGGTGATCATTATGATGATGATATTGTTAAACAAAGAGAGTGTCGTCAAAAGGTAAAGGAGGCTTCTTGTTTCTTACTTGATTTAGTTAATAATATTTTGGATATGAATAAGCTTGAGTCAGGTGCGGTAATATTGGAGGAAAAATCTTTTGATTTAAATGCAGTTTTAAAAGAACTATATGATATAGCTTGTGTTAATGGTAATGAGAATTCAATTACTGTTTCTATTGATGAATTAAGGGTTAAGCATAATCATTTAATTGGTTCACCTTTACATTTAAGGCAAATACTGATGAATATTGTTGGTAATGCGATTAAGTATAATAAGCCTAATGGTAGTGTTGTGCTAAGTTGCAAAGAGATTGAAGCTGATGATAATGTAGTTAAATTAGAATTTGTATGTAAAGATAGTGGTCTTGGTATGTCTGAGGAATTTAAAAAGAGGGCATTTGAACCATTTGTACAAGCCAATCAAGATGCAAGGTCTTCTTATTCTGGTACAGGACTAGGTTTAGCTATCACAAAACAACTAGTGGAGCTAATGGGTGGTGAACTAAGTTTGGATAGTGAGCTTGATGTTGGTACAACTTTTACTTATGTTCAATCTTTTGTCATTGATAATGAATACAAGAAAAAAAATAAAGAAGTAGATGAAGTATCTTTAAGGGGTAAAAAGATATTAATTGTTGAAGATAATGAATTGAATATGGAAATTTCGAAGTTTGTTTTTGAACAAAAAGGTGGAGATATTACTTGTGCTTATAATGGTAAGCAAGCTCTAGATATTTTTAAGGCTTCTAAGCCATATGAATATGATTTGATTCTAATGGATATTATGATGCCTGTAATGGATGGCTATACAGCTACAAAACAAATTAGAAATTTAGATAGAGTTGATAATAATGTTTTGATTTTTGCGATGAGTGCTAATGCGTTTGTAGAAGATAAAAGAGAATCAAAGAAGGCTGGTATGAATGAGCATTTGTCTAAGCCTTTAATTGATAAGGATATTAATGATGCGCTAAGGAAGTATTTGAAATAGTACTTCTTTTTTTGCATAAAAAAAGACGATTAGCTCGTCATCTATATAAACACTTAATAAGTGTAATTTGTATATATAATCGCTACTTTGTAGCGTTGTTGTTATATGTAAACTAAGCTATCTCGCTTAGGCACTATCTATATTACTATATTGATTTTTATATGCAATAACTTTTTTAATGTTTTTTGGCAAAAATCAATGAAAGTGGTTACATTTTATCTAGTTCACCTCTTAGGTTTATTTCCATTTGTTTCTTTATTTGATTGATGCTTAAATCCTGACTAAATAAATAATAAAGTTTGGCAACAGCAGCTTCAGTTGTCATGTTATATCCTGATATAGCACCTGCTTGTTTTAAAGAGTTACTCGTCTGATATGTTCCTAGACTTACTTTGCCATGAGGGCATTGTGAGCATACTGTAACAAGTGTTCCAGAGTTAAAGGCTCTTTGTATCATAGGTAGTAGTTGCCCATCATAATTTGGAATATTACCACTGCCAAAGGTTTCTATGACTATACCTTTCATTTTTTCAGTAAGCAATGATTCAAATAAATCAAATTGAATACCTGGGAATATTTTAAGAACGCCAATTGGTACTTGTTTTAGTTTTAATAGATTAAATTTCTTTTTAGATTTTTTAAGTAATCTATCTTCTCTATAATTTATTTCAATTCCTGCTTCAGCAAGGGCTGGATAGTTAGGTGAGCTAAAGGCAATTAGGCCTTCTGATGAGTATTTAATTGCCCTATTTCCTCTTAATAGTTTGCCACCAAAGTATAAGCATACTTCGTTTATTTTATCGTTTGTGGCAATCATTAAAGAAGTAATAAGATTATCTTTGCCGTCGTTTCTTATTTCACATAGTGGGATTTGTGATCCGGTAAAGATTACAGGTTTATCTAAGCCTTCTAACATAAAAGAGAGGGCACTAGCACTATAGGCCATAGTGTCTGTTCCATGTAACATTACAAAGCCATCATAGTTATCGTAATTGTTCGCTATAGCTTCAGCCATTTTATTCCATTCATTGACAGATATATTAGATGAATCAAGTATTGGGTCAATTGCGATAATGTCCCATTTTGGCATTAATGGATTATGTAGTTCTTCTATTTTTTCTAGATTATTTAAAAATGATTTCATAGATGGGGCATATCCTGATTTAGTCTTAGACATGCCTATTGTTCCACCTGTATAGATAATTAATATTTTCTTTCTTTTCATTTTCATCACCTAATCTATTTTAGCAAGTACCAAGACAAAGTTAAGAAGAAGTTAATCAAGACTAATCTTTAATTGAGACAGTACATATGTGTTATTTAGCCATAAACTTTGAGTGG
>CAVBAX010000138.1:0-3960 GCA_963593105.1 Candidatus Methanomethylophilaceae archaeon
GCGTATTAGAGATACATTGGTTAATGATACGCAAATGGATAAAGAAAAAAGAAATAGTCAGTTAAATAAGATAGATAGTTCTTATATTATGACTTTTGATGCTTATTCATTATTTCTTGTAAAGAAGTATCATCATCTATTAAATGTTGATGGTGATATTGAAGTGGCTGATTCTAATATTATTGATGGTATAGTAGAAAAATTAATTGATGAAATATTTGAGGAAGAATATAAAAAACAAGATATAACTTTTAAAGATTTGATTAATAATTACTGTATAAAAGATGATAGAAATATTAGAGATTTTGTAGTGTCTTTAAATAAGAAATTGTCTTTAATATATAAAAGAGATGAATATATTAAAACTTATGAAAATAGATACTACAGCGATGATGCGATAGATAATTCAATCAAAGAATATACCGATATTATTATCAGCAAGTTTAAACAAGTTAAAAGTGTAATTGAAAGATTAGATGATCCAGAAAGTTTATATCCTAATTTTAAGGGAATAGATAATCTAAGTACTTATTTAGAAATTCAAACTTTTAATAAGAATTTTAAGAAAAAGACTAAGAAAAAAGACGAAGTATATACAACAGATGTAGAAGAAATTGTTCAAGAGGTAGCTGATTTAAGAAAGAAAATTAATCCTTTATTAAAACCTGAATATTCTGATTTTAGACAACAATATTTGCCAACTAAAAGATATGCTTTATATTTACTAAAATTAGCTCAGGAATTAGATAAAAGATTAAATGAATATAAGAAAGAAAATAACTTATTTGAATTCAACGATATTGCCAAAATGGCGATTAAGATAGTAAGTGAAAATGATGAAATAAGAAAAGAAATTCAAAATCATTTCTATGAAATATTAATTGATGAGTATCAAGATACAAGCGATATACAAGAATTACTTATAAGTAAGATTTCTAATAATAATGTATATGTAGTAGGTGATATTAAACAATCTATATATCGTTTTAGAAATGCTAATCCAGATATTTTTAAAAATAAGTATGAAGAGTATTCTAAGGGAATTAATGGTACTAAGATTGATTTAACTAAAAACTTTAGAAGTAGATCTGAAGTATTAGAAGATATCAATGTTTTCTTTAATAGGACTATGAGTAGCGATATTGGTGGTGCTGATTATATAAATGGTCATCAATTAATTGCGGGTAATCTAGCTTATAAAAAAGATGATATATATAGAACCGATATTATTGAATATGATCAAGATTTAACTGAAAAGTTTAAGGCTGATGTGATTGAAGCAGTAATTATCGCTCAAGATATAAAAAAGAAAGTTAATAATTTCAAACTAAAAGATGGATTTGCAAACTATAAGGACTTTACTATTTTGATTGATAGATCTACTAAGTTTGATACTTTTAAAAAGGTTTTAACTTATTTTAATATTCCGATTTATATTGAAACTGAAGAAAAGATGTCAGAGTCTGATTTGCTTACTTTTATTAGATCTGTTTTTAAATTATTAGGGGGGTTCGAACCTACTATGGGGTTCGAATCCGAGGGGTTCGAACCCCATAGTTATACATCAATCCAAAGAAGCTTTGTATGTAGGGTGGATGATAAAACAATATATGATGAAATTAAAAATGGCAAGTATATAGAGTCTGATACTTATAAGATAATCACTTCTATTAGAAATAATATCGATAATAAGACTATTACTAATATCTTAGATGAAGTTATTGATAAGTTTGATGTATATGAGAAATTACCTTTAATAGGTGATGTGCACGCATCAAATGTAAAGATTGATTATTTATATACATTGGCATCAAACTTAGAGAATCTAGGTTATACCTATAAAGACTTTAATGATTATTTAGATGGTATTTTTGATAGAGATTCAGATATTAAATTTAGAATTTCTAATGAAGTAGAAAATGCAGTAAGACTTACTAATTATCATAAGTCTAAGGGTTTAGAATATAACATTGTTTATTATCCTTGTTTGTCTTTTGACTTTAATGATGCAGATAAAAAAGGTGCTTTCTTATTTAATACAAAACAAGGTATTGTATTACCTTGTGTAAGAGATGGTTTACTTCAAGAAACTTATCAAAAAGTTATTTTTAAGTATGATTATGATAAGGCTGATATAGGTGAAAAGCTAAGACTATTTTATGTAGCTTTAACTAGAGCTAAAGAAAAGATGATAATTGTTTCTTGTTTTAATAGGAAAATAAGAAGTGATAATTCTAAGTTAATCGATGAAAGCACAAAGCTTAGTATCAAAAACTATAATCATATGTTGTCTTTAATTAAAGATGATTTGAAACCTTATATTAAGAATATAGATATTGATTCAGATGATATAAAAGAAGACTACGAGATTAATAACGATATTTTCTCTAAACTAAATAAGACAAGTCCAATTGAAGTATTGCCTGAAATTAGAGTTGAACCTTCTATAACTAAAACAAGTCATTTTTCTAAGGCTGCTGGTTTAATTGATAAAGGACTACTAGATAAGATGGAATTTGGTACCAAGATGCATTATTACTTAGAGGTTTTAGATTTTAAAGATCCTGATTATAAGGGGTTCGAACCCAGATATATTCCCAATCTAAAAGCATTTCTAGCTAGCGATATTATGGTTGATGTATCAAAGGCAAATATTTATAAAGAATATGAATTTATCTATAAACAAGATAATGAAAATAAACATGGCATCATTGATTTATTGTTGGAGTATGATGATCACTTTGTGATTATTGATTATAAGACTAAGAATATTGATGATAAACATTATGATGAACAATTAAGAGGTTATAGAGACTATATAGCTTCTTTATCTAATAAACCTGTCAAGTGTTATCTTTATAGTATTGTTGATAAAACATATAGGGAAGTTAAGTAATATGAAAGTGTTGTTGTGTAAATTTATAATAAGTATTAAGACACCCTAATAAAACAGCTTATTTTAAAATACAGTACAAAGAAATCTTAAAAATCGTTAAATTTACATTCTTGCTAATATGGAATATAATATTAGCAAGAATGTAAAGGATGATGATAGTATGAGTGAAGATGTTTTAAAGGTAAATAGTTCAAATGAAATGAATCTATCTAGGCAGTCCATTTATAACTATATAAAAAAGAATAATATGGAAAAAGTTGGGCCTGGCATTTATATTCCAAAGGATGCTTTAGAGGATGAAAGTTATGTTTTATCTTTACGTTGTCCAAAAGGAATCATTTCCCACGATGATGCGCTCTATTACTATGGTTTGATAGATAGAGAACCTTATATTCATAGTATTACCATTTATTCTGGCTATAACCCCACAACATTAACAAATTCAGGATATAAGGTTTATACTGTCAAGAAAGATTTGTTAGATTTAGGAAGAACAAAGGTCATAAATCAATTTGGACATGAAATACCAATGTATGATTTAGATCGAACAATTTGTGATTTAGTAAGAAATCGCTCCAACTATGAAATTCAAGATTTCAATACAGCCATTAAATCTTATTCTCAAAAAAAAGATAAGAATTTAAATCATTTAATGATTTATGCAAAGGCGTTTAGAATTGAAAAGATAATTCGACAATATATGGAGGTGTTGTTGTAATGTATTTAAGCCCAGCGCAAATTAAAGGTAGAGTCAAAAATATAGCGAAACAAAATGGAACAGACCCAATTTCATTATTACGAATCTATATGATGGAACGTTTTCTTGACCGAGTATCGCAATCAAAATATAAAGATGATTTTATTGTTAAGGGTGGAATCTTGGTTACTTCGATGATTGGAATTTCAATGCGTACAACCATGGATATTGATGCAACAATACGTAATTTTGATTTATCAAAAGAAGAAACAACTCGAATTGTAAACGAAATCAAAGATATACCGCTTGATGATGAAGTAAAGTTCAATTTAAAAGAAGTATCAGACATCATGGATAAGATGGAGTA
>CAVBAX010000139.1:0-3884 GCA_963593105.1 Candidatus Methanomethylophilaceae archaeon
AAAAACAAAGCAATTGCTTTGTTTTTAATTTATATTCTCTTCTACTTCTTTAATGCGTTTAGCTAAACCTTCAACCTTGGCTATAGGTGTTGAACAAAGACCTACTCTAATACCATGATTTATCTTTACACAATAGATGTGTTTTGAAAGTAGTCCATCATGCACTCTATCCCTAAATTCATTATCATCATATTTAATCGTGACAAAGAAGCCTTCATTATATGGATATAGATTTAATCCTACTTCTTCGCTTTCTTTTATAAATAAATCAGTACGTTTTTTAAGAAGATCTCTATACTCATTCTTTTCTTTAATAAATTCATCATAATGATTTGTTAAAACATCAGTAATCGCTATTTGAGCACCATTATTACAACTTCCATAAGTAGTTCTAATATGTCTTTCAGATTGATTTACAAACAAATCGACAAATTCCTTATCTTTGTTTACCACGATTAAAGCTCCAAGTCTTTGGCCATAATATGAGAAAGTCTTTGAACAAGATGTCGCAACAAGTACTAGCACATTCTTTTCCAGTGTATTAAACAGTTCAAAGTACTTTTTATAATTCTCGTCATAAGCATAATCAATATAGGCAATATCGTTTAGTAGAATTGCTTCTGATTTTTGTCTTAAAGAATCAATAATCTTTTTCCACTGCTCATAAGTCAAAGACAAGCCACATGGATTTTCACATGGTGAATTAACAACGACAAATGGTCTTTCTTCTTTTTTAATCAATGAACATAATTCATCAATATCATAAGGATCATAAGTAATAGCCTTTAAATGTCTTTCATCAAGCATTTGTTTATAGTTGCCCCAAGCAATAGAAGGAATAATTACACTATCACCTTCATTCAAACACAAATCCAAGGCCAAACTAATACCACCAGTACCACCTGCTACTGCAATAGCTTGGCCATCACATTTATCTTCTAATACAAAATTTTTAATAGCTAATCTAAAATCAGGGTTACCACATGGACTTTTTGCATAAGCTGCTTTTTCAGCTGCTGTTAATTTGTTATAACTATCATAGACAGACTTTAAGGCTACAATCTTGCCATCTTCGCCACATAAAGAACCGATAGTCGCATTAACACACTTTTCACTTGTATCAGCTTTAGCTAAAGAGCTAACCGCAAATACACCGTCTTTAAATAAAGTTAAATCCTTGTTCTTTTTGAAAAACATAAAAACCACCTCTTGTACTATATAATACCATTTTTAGACAAGATGACTGTTATAATTAAGCAGGAGGAATTTTAAATGTTAGTAATTGAAATGAATGATGGCAAAGTTATGAAATTTAATTTAGATTATGATAATGCCCCAATAACTTGTGCCAATATGGAAAAATTAGCTAATGAAGGATTTTATGATGGACTAATTTTTCACAGAATCATCAAAGACTTCATGATTCAAGGCGGCGACCCTGAGGGCACTGGCATGGGTGGTTCAAAGGATAATATCAAGGGAGAATTTGTAGGTAATGGTGTCGCTAATAAACATCTTCATAAAAGAGGAACTATCTCTATGGCGCGTGCTAATCATCCAGATTCTGCATCATCACAATTCTTTGTATGCCATGTAGATACACCATTCTTAGATGGTCAATATGCAGCTTTTGGTGATATGGTAGAAGGCTTTGAAGTTTTAGACGAATTAGCTAATGTGAAAACTGGTTTCAATGATAGACCAGTTAACCCACCTGTTATTAAAAGAGTTTATATCGAAAAATAAAAATGAAGACATTGTCTTCATTTTTATTAACAACCAATCGGTTTTTTAAGTGGTACAACTTCCGCTAAGCCACCAAGAGAAGTTTCTCTTAGTTCCATCGCAATCTTTTGTCCAGTATATTTCATTGCTTCTACAATCATATCAAAACTTACTGTATTATCTTTTATATGACCTAGATATTTGGCGTATAACATACAATCAATACTTCTTAAAGCCCCTATGCCATTTCTTTCAATGCAAGGAACTTGTACATAACCACCAACTGGATCACATGTTAATCCAAGATTGTGTTCCATTGCGATTTCCGATGCACATTCAATCCCCTTTAAAGATAAGCCTTCCAAATAAGAGGCAAAACCAGCAGCCATTGATGTAGCGGTACCAATCTCTGCTTGACAACCGCCAACAGCACCTGAAATTGAAGAATTGGTTTTAATAAGATTGCCAAATATGCCAGCTACTGCAAGACCATCTGCCAACTTATTTAAATCAAAACCTAAATCATAATATTTTCTAAGTACAGAACTTAATACACCACAACTTCCAAGTGTAGGTGCGGTTACAACAATCTTGCCACAAGCATTTTCCTCGATTGCTGCATAAGCATAAGAACTTAAAAGAAGCTTTTCTTTTACACTTTCATCCTTACAAGCTTTAGCTTCTTCATTTAAAGAAAAAGCAACTCTTTTAAGATTTAAAGGACCTGGCAAATCACCTTTTGTGTTTAAACCATTTTCAACTTCCTTTAACATTTGTTTGGCTACAATAAGCAAATATTCTTTAATATCTGGTTCAAACTTATAAACATACTTTGCATAATCTAAGTCGTTTTTAGCACAATACTCATTAATCTCATTTAGAGATTTATGAGGATAAACATTAGGATCGACAATAGCTTCAACACCCTTTACCTTAATAGCACCCCCACCTGTTGAATAAATGATTGTTTCATCTTTTCCTGATTCATCAAAAACCATAGTATTTGGATGTTCATCATAAGTATCATTATTAAATAAAATTTCAATTTCTTTTGGGGCAAAGGTGTCAATAATAATCTTATCCGACATATGACCTCTACCTGTTAAGGCTAAAGATCCATATAAGGTAACAGTATATCTATCTTTGTTTGGATATTTATTTAAATAATATAAACAAGCATTTCTAACGCCTAGGGTATGTGAACTAGAAGGCCCAGGACCTATTCTGTATAATTCTTTTAATGATTCCATATCTTCATTTTATTACTTAATGTACTTAATTTTATAAGTATTTGAATACTTTGAATTAAGAAGGAAGGAATAAAAATTAACATGATATATACAAATATATTTAACTTATAGTCTAAATACATATAAGTATCAGGGATAAAATTAGCAATTAATAGAAAACTAAGAAAACTTATAGAGACCACAAAATAAATATTCAACAATCTTTCTAACTTAGTTTTATCTATTAATTCATAAGTAAGAGAAGTAAGTAAAGATTGCAAAATTAGGAAAGTATAAACAAGCAAATCTTTATTGAAACTAGCCAAATAACTTACCGCGATATTAAATAACATAATTATTAACGCATTTATCATAAAGCGCCAGCAATTCATTTTTTTAATAGATTTAATAAATAGGTTTAAACCTATAAGAAACATTAAACACGCTAACAATTTCATATTATTTAAAAACATTCCCCAACCAATAATAAGTAGCCATAAATCATATATCACCAACATTTTTATTTCCTCCTGCACAATTAATATACTTCAAATAAAAAAGTATATTGTCCAAAAAAACGGACAGTTATATAATTTTTTATATGAAAAAGAATAATAAGAAAAGATTATTGATTTTAATTGAAATATTAAAGAAAAAAACTAACTTTAATAAGCACTTAAAACTAGATGAGATTATTACAGAACTTGAAAAAAGAGATATAAAAGTAAATGATCGTAAGACCTTATATGATGATTTTAAAATATTAAATGAATGTGGTTTTAATGTCGAATATGATAACGGTTACTATTTATTAGATGCTCCTTTTAGATTATCAGAAATAAAGATTATCTTAGATTCGATAAATTCATTAAAAAATTTAGATACTTCTTTTATGAATGATATCACTGATAAACTATATACATTTATATC
>CAVBAX010000140.1:0-3865 GCA_963593105.1 Candidatus Methanomethylophilaceae archaeon
ATTAATAACCTAGAATATACCACTCAAAGATTAATAGACGACTTCCCTGGAGTTATCATCAACAATGATGAAGCCACTTTATTCGCTTCTTTAAATAATGTCTTTTATAGTAAATTATTAGCTTATGGCAAAGATATAAAAATCAGCGACAAAGAAATCGCTGATCAATATGTTTTGTTTCTAAATGATATTAAAAACATTTATTTGCCAGAAAAATAAGAAGTTACCGTAATATCTAAAGCATTCATAAGTTCACTTACAGTTACTAGTTGATATCCTTGTTTAATGTAATATTCAACAAGTTTACAAGCTGCATCAACACTGGTTTGATAGATATCATGGAATAAGACCACATCATTTTCATCCGTATCATTTATTACTTTGTTGCAGATAACTTCAACACACTTTGAGGCATCATACTTAGTACGATATGACCAATCAAGAGAATCAACATTCCATAATACTGCTGTTAAATTAAGTGAAGAAGCAATATCTTTATTAATTGCCCCATATGGTGGCCTATATGTTTTCATTTGGTAGCCAAAACCATATTCATTATCACATAAATCATGATATGGAGTCATTATTTGATCAATGGCCTCACTTGTGCTTAATTTTTGTAGATTAGAATGGCTTTGTGTATGCGATCCATATTCCATTCCCTTTTCAACAGATTCTTTGCAGAAATTAATTTGTTTCTCACCCAAGTTTTGGCCAACAATAAAGAAAGTACTAGCACTATCATATTTATATAAAGTATTAACCATTTGAGCACTTGAAACAAGTTGCCATTGAGGACCATCATCAAAAGTAAAGGCAATCATCTTGCGATTTTTAGATACAAATCTAGGTTTTACATATTGTTCATTATTGTAGCCTAGATTTATTCCACAAGCATCCTGCATATATTTAAGTGGCACCTTGACATCATAACTATATTTTGGAAAATGGCACACCAAATTAGCTCCTTTTACAGAATATGTGACATCAGATATATCGATATTTTCATAATATGTTTCATTTAGAAAATCATAAGTATAAGCTTCATCAATTTCATCTTTTTTCATTTGATAGCGCAAATAGTCAGAAATGATTTTCTTACCATCATCATTTACTTGACCAATTACCAAATCATTATAGTTATGATCTACATAATACTCAGTTCCATCAAAATAAGACACTAGATAGTAATCACCACTAGGAATTAAAGCATAATCGATAACGCTATTTTCAATTGACTTATCACATATGTCTTTAACAATATCTTTGCCCTTTTCATTAGGAGGATAAAAAGCTAAACAAGTCTTGGTTTTATAAGTCAAGGCATCATCATGAATAGATTTTTTACCTACAAATTTAAAATTAAAATTTAATAAAAAAGCAATTAAACAAACTAATAGCACGACGTTTATGCCAATTAGTGCATATAAGATAGATTTTCTTAAATGTCTTTTTTTCTTTTTTGCCATCCATATCATTTTACTCCAAAAGCGATATAATACTTTCATGAGTTTTAAAAAGAATTTTAAAGAATATTCAATATTAACAATCGCAACTTTTATTACATCTTGTGCAGTATTTTTCTTTCTGCTACCATCTAGTACTTCAATAAGTTCAATATCAGGTTTAGCAAACGTTTTAACTAATTTTATACCACTTAAAGTTTCAATAATTACCTTTATTTTGAATGTAATATTACTAATTATTAGTTTCTTTACTTGTGGTAAAGAATTTGGTGTTAAAACAGTTTATACAGCTTTATTGATGCCAATTATTTTAGCGATATTAGAAATAATATTTCCAAACAATGTTTCAATTACTGAATCCGATATTATTGATGTAGTTGCCTATTGTTTCTTTGTCTCGATTGGCATTGCGATTTTATTTAATCATAATGCTTCTTCAGGTGGACTTGATATTGTAGCTAAGATTATGAATAAATACTTACATATGGAAGTAGGCAAAGCCTTGTCTTTATCAGGAATGATAGTTGCTTTGTCTTCAGCTTTAGTATATAGTCCAAGAAAAGTGGTACTGTCAATTCTAGGAACATTTCTAAGTGGTTTATTAACAGATTACTTTATCTTTGGTCAAAATATTAAAAGAAGAATATGTATTGTTTCACTTAATAAAACTGATGAAATCAAGGACTTTATTATCAACAATTTACATTCTGGAGCTTCTTTATATGTATCAAAAGGTGCTTATACAAATGTTGAAAGACAAGAGATTATTACAATTGTTGATAAAAGGGAATATCAATTATTAATGGACTATATTATTCATAATGATCCTAGTGCTTTTGTCACTGTTTATAATGTATCCAATATGCGATATGTTCCAAAGTAATATGTTATTATTGAAGAGGAAATGAGGTAGTATGTACAATTTTCAAAGTGATTATTTAGAGGGCTGTGCTCCTGAAATATTAGAAGAATTAATCAAAACCAACAATAAACAACAACCAGGTTATGGTAATGATGATTATTGTTTGATTGCTAAAAGACTAATCAAAAATGCTTTAAATAAAGAAAATGTTGATATTCATTTTGTGCCTGGTGGTACTCCTTGTAATATCTTAGCAACTTCTGTTGCCCTAAAGCCTTATCAAGCTGTAATATGTCCAACTTCTGGACATATTAACGTTCATGAAACAGGCGCTATTGAATTAAAAGGACACAAGATTATTACTACTAGATCTTATTTTGGCAAGATTAACCCTGTTGATATTGATACCGTTTGTAGAAAACACAACGATGAACATATGGTTCAACCAAAGATGGTTTTTATCACCAATCCTACCGAATATGGCACTGTTTATTCGTTAGATGAATTAAGACAAATTAGACAAGTATGTGATAAGAATCATTTATATTTATACATGGATGGTGCAAGACTTGCTAGTGCACTTATAAGCGAAGGCAATACTTTAAAGTTAACCGATATTGCTGAATTAACTGATATGTTTTATATTGGTGGTACCAAAAATGGTGCTTTGCTAGGTGAGGCCTTTGTTGTATGTAATGATAGACTAAAAGAAGATTTCCGTTATTATCTTAAACAAAATGGTCAAATGTTGGCTAAATCAAGAATTATCGGAGTAAGTTTTAAGGCTTTATTTACAGATGATTTATATTTAAAATTAGCATCACACGCCAATAAGACAGCCGACGCTATTAAATACGTTTTTTCAGCTTTTGATATAAAGCCATATTGTGAATCTTATACAAATCAACAATTCTTTATCATCGATAATAAAATAATCGAAAAACTACAAGAAAATTATATTTTCGAAGTT
The DNA here is from genome assembly GCA_963593105.1 of Candidatus Methanomethylophilaceae archaeon. GTDB lineage: Bacteria > Bacillota_I > Bacilli_A > Erysipelotrichales > Erysipelotrichaceae > Colivicinus. The sequence continues at coordinate 3,299 of CAVBAX010000140.1, forward strand.
TGGGATAGATATGATGATAATTCATCAATATGTCGTTTTGTAACATCATGGTGTACAAAAGAGGAAGCAACTCTAGAATTTGCAGCTGATTTAAAAAGAGCATTAAAAAAATAAGATAATCAAATAATCAAAGTATACAAGTCCATTCATGAATTTGAATGGATTTTTTATATTAGATGGGAATTTTTACTTTTCATGTCAATAAAGATATAGTGGCGGAAAATAGAAAATTATCAATTACACAAACTCAAAGAACTATGATGAATGCCAGAATTAGGCAAAGCATTCTTACTAGAGATAATTGGACTTGTAGAATATGTGGCAATTCAATTTATAATGAACCTAATCTTTTAATGGAAGTTGATCATATAATTCCAATATCACTAGGTGGTAAAACTGAGCCAAATAACTTACAAGTCTTATGTTGGCGATGTAATAGAAGTAAATCAAACAATCTATACTAACCAAAATAAAATATCGTTTTCACGATATTTTATTTCTTATAATAGTTAATTAAACAGCCCTCTTTTAAGATTTGCTTTTCATCATTAGTTAATTGGCCATATG
>CAVBAX010000141.1:0-3862 GCA_963593105.1 Candidatus Methanomethylophilaceae archaeon
CTAAGGTCAAAAACTTCAGAGCACAGCTCCATGGGGTTGTCGATGTAAAGTTCTTTATGTATAGGCTCTGCTGTATCTGGGGATAGGTACTCTCCCACGGAACTATGCAGGTGCGCCAAAAAATGTATGTCTTGTGACTGGTGAACCACCAAGTGTGAAGTTTTATTCACGTAAATACACATCCCAATTTAATTGGTTGTTGTCCTGTCAGAAAAATGTATATAAAAGACATAATGGAATTTGTTCTTTTCCTCCATTACCATGGCTTGTTGGTATAAGGCAAATTGGAACAAGTTTAGGAAATTATGCTCAGAGTGGCATCCTCGATTATAATTATTTTGCACACCAAAATGAAATAGACAATGACCGTTTAGACAAAATTGCGGTTATAACATCTAATAAGCGCATAACAAAAGGTCATAGAAAGCGTCTTGATTATATAGATGAACTCTCAGATTTGTTACCTGGCATTATAGATAAGTATGGGAATGGATTTAAAACTGTTGAAGATAAGTATGAAGTTTATAACAAATACAAATATCTTCTAGTTATAGAGAATTGCCAATATCCTAATTATTGGACAGAAAAACTATCTGATGCGTTTCTTTCAAACTGCTATCCTTTTTATATTGGTGCTCCAAATATTAATGATTATTTTTCTGGCAACTCTTTGACACGTTTGGACTATGATGCTCAAAAGAGTGCTTTCGCTATAAAACATGTTATAGAAAATCATTTTTATAATTCACATTTTGAGAATATTCTTGCATCCAAAAATAAAGTTTTGAATAAATATAATATGTTTGTTCAACTTGCTGATTTTGTAAATTCAAAATTTGATGATGATGAAAAAAGGGTGATACTGTTTAAAAAGTATGTACCAGATATGAAATCAAAAATTTATTGGCGACTTTACAATTTATTTAAAATAGAACTTTAATTATACAATATGGTTTTAGATTATTATGACTCATTCTCCGAAGTAAATAAAATTGAGTCTATTAAGATTGTTGATAATGAACTTACATCTGCCTCAATCACTTTTGGAGTACCTACTTATAAGCGAGTAAATACTTTACGTAGCACTTTAGATAGTATTATTTCGCAAAATGGTAATTATGTTTTTAATATTATAGTTTCTGATAATAATCCAGAAAGAGATGACGAAACTGAAAGAATGATTTTGAGTTCTTTTGGTAAAACAAAAGGATTGACTTATTATAAGCATGCTACAGCAGTGTCACCTGCTTGGAATTTTAACAAACTATTAGAACTATGTAAGACAGATTACTTGATTATGGTTCATGATGATGATGAATTGTTGCCGTTGTTCTTGAACGAAATGATGGCGGCAATTCAGCATTTTCCAAATGCTTCTATAATTAAATGCAATGAAATCTTGTGGGATGGAAAACTTAAACCTTGTCCACACGCCAATAACAATAGTTTCTTTGAAATCTCTCTTGAAAGTTTACTCTTTGAGTTCAAAATTGCGCCTACAGGTTGCGTTATGAAAGTAACTGATCTTCTTGAGGTAGGTGGATTTAGTAAAGAAACATTGCCAGCAACTGATTATGTATTAGTGGCTCAACTTTTGCTAAAAGGTAAACAAGTATTATATTATAATAAGCAACTTATGTATTACAGATGTTGTAATAATGATACGTCTAATCCTGCAACGCAAGAGCGACTTTTAGAGATGGATAAAAATATAAAACAAGAAATCGCAAAGCACACAAACATTCCTTCTTGGTATGTAAAACTTTCGATTTTTATCTGTACTAGAATGCATAGGATTGCGATAAAAAAAATAGCACGAAAAGAAAAAAGTGTAAAAGATTACCCTTTTTTTATATTTTCACATATTTATAGTAGATTAAGCGCATTATATTTTAGAAAAAATGTGTAATATTATGTTTGTCTATTTTGTACCTAATCGAGTCCCTATTTTTTAGTGGACTCATAAAATGGTAAAAAAATATACATTATCTATTTCTGGAAATAATACTTGTTTTGTGATAGAAGAACCTCCTCGTGTTAGAAAGTATTTAGAAGGTATTATACTGTTTGTATGGTTCTTGTAATATCCAAAATATTTGTATTTTGAAAATTTATTTTACTTGCCATTAAAGCTTTTATGAAATTCTCCATTTTGAAATTTAATGATGACTAATAAAGACAATACAAGAATAGCAAAAAATACGGTAATTTTGTATGTTAGAATGTTGCTAGTAATGCTAGTTACATTATATACTAGTAGAATTATTTTACAGTCTCTTGGAGTCCAAGATTTTGGAATATATAATGTTGTTGGAGGTGTTGTATCAATGTTTACTATAATGACCGGATCCTTATCTCAAGCTGTAAGTCGATATTTTACATATGAATTAGGTGTTCGGAATTATGATCGCTTATCCAAGATATTTTCAACAGCTCTTGTTATACATATAATCTTAGCAATATTTGTGCTAATTTTAGGTGAAACTTTGGGTAGTTGGTTTTTAAATACAAAAATGAATATACCTTCAGAAAGAGCAATGGCCGCAAATTGGGTTTTACAAACATCAATTTATGCATTCATTTTTGGACTTATTCGTATACCCTATAACGCTGCTATTATAGCTTATGAAAGAATGGATGCATTTGCATATCTTGGCATCGCAGAAGTCGTTTTTAAATTAATAATAGCAGAATTGATTACCTATATACTATATGACCATTTGATAACTTATTCCTGCTTACAACTTCTTCTCAATGTGGTTTTGACTTTTGCCTTCATTCTGTTTGGGGGGATGAGATTACGAGGTTGTGCATTTCGGCTGCAAATTAATTTACAATTGCTAAAAGAATTATTGAACTATTCAAGTTGGTCGTTTTTTGGAACATTAGCTTATTCTGGTTATACCTATGGTTATAATATTTTGCTAAATATGTTTTTTGATCCTTTTGTAAATGCAGCAAGAGGAATTGCTGTTCAAGTTCAAACCGCAGTAGAGAGTTTTTCTAATAATTTTCAAGCATCTTTAAATCCGCAGATTATAAAAAATTATTCTGTTAATAATCTTGAACGTATGCATAATTTAATAGTTGCCAGTTCGAAGTATAGTTTTTACTTGATGTTAATATTATCATTGCCTTTAATTCTTGAAGCTAATTTTGTTTTAAGGCTATGGCTTGGACAAGTTCCTGCTCATTCTGTCAATTTTGTGCGTTTAATTTTAGTTACAGTAACTATTTCATGTCTTTCAGGTTCAATGATTTGCTCTAATCAAGCGACAGGAAAAATAAAGAAATTTGAACTGATTTCCGGCTTATTAATGACTGCTTCTGTTCTTGTTTGTTATATTGTTTTGAAATTTGGTAATTCTCCAGAAAGTGTTTATGTTGTGTATCTAATATTCACTATTATGACATTGATTGTAAGGGCAGTCATTGTTTTCCCTATGATAAAATTTAAATATAAATTATATTTTTCAAAAGTCCTTAAATATGTATTTTCTGTTGCCTTATTATCAATCCCAATTCCTATAGTGGTCTATTGGAAAAATGCAGGTAGCAGTTTTGTTGATTTTATTCTTGTATGTTTTGTAAGTATCTGTTCAACAGTGTTGACAATATATGTGGTAGGAATAGATAATAAAGAAAGAAATTTCGTTAATTCAAAAATAATTAAAATTCTAAGAAAATAAGCCCATCTGCAGAGTTTAATATGTACTAAATTAATTCTGCTAACGGGTAAAAGAATATTTCTATTTGTTTTAGTATTATGTCATCAAGTATTCTTATTATAATTCTCTTTTTCTTGGTTCTTCAAACAAGTATAAAACCATCAAGTGAGAATATCGCTCCAATGGTACCGCTG
>CAVBAX010000142.1:0-3848 GCA_963593105.1 Candidatus Methanomethylophilaceae archaeon
GATATAACTTGGCCTTCTTTTCGACTCCATATAAGTCTTACCAAGGTATTCACCCATAATACCTATAACCAACAATTGAATACCACCAAGCAAACAAATAATCGCAATCATACTTGGATATCCAGCAACTGGATCACCTACAAATAAAGCCTTTAATACTATATAAAGCATATACAAAAAGCCAAATAAAGAAACAACTAAACCTGAATAAGTCGCAATACGAAGTGGTGCAACAGTAAAACCAACAATACCATCAATGGCATAACTAAATAATTTAAAGAAAGACCACTTAGTTTCTCCTGCTACTCTTTCAACATTTTCAAATTCGATATATTTAGTCTTAAAACCAACCCATGAGAATATGCCCTTAGAAAATCTATTATATTCAGGCATCGAAAGAATAGCGTCCACCATCTTTCTATTCATTAGTCGATAATCTCTAGCGCCATCTACTATTTCCACATCAATCATCTTATTGATTAATTTATAAAATTTACGTGCAAAGAAAGATCTAATAGGTGGTTCACCTTTACGTGTAACACGATATGTTGCAGCACTATCATACTCACCGCTTCTAACACACTCATACATTTCAGCTAATAATGATGGAGGATCTTGTAAATCAGCATCCATGATAACTACATAATCACCTTTTGCCTCTTTCATACCCGCTAACATTCCTGCTTCTTTACCAAAATTACGAGAAAAGCTAATAACTCTTATATTCTTATCCTTTTCTTTAAGCTTTAAAGATACTTCCACTGTTTTATCAGTAGAACCATCATCTACAATTAGAAGTTCATAGTCTATCTTCATCTTATCTAAGTTTTCTTTTAATACTGGATAAAACAAAGGAATAGCTTCTTCTTCATTCTTACAAGGTACTATAATACTTAACATCTATTCTTCCGCCTTTTTAAAATAATCCACTTTCAATGTTTCTTTGCATATTTCACGCTTATTGTTAAAATCATTAACTATATCCCAAGCGTCATCTTCACTATATCCATTATACGTTGTAATAGTTGTATCTGTAGAATTATAGTAAAAATCATTATTCCAACAATTTCCATTAGCGTCAAACGCAAAGCCTCTATAAGAATCATCAAAGATATCATTACCAAAAGCATATTTATTTTCATAATCAAAATCCCATAGATTCATTAAGGTTGGTAGAATATCTAAAGCTGTACAATATTTATCAATTGTCACGCCTTCCATATTATTGGCATAGATAAACATTGGTGTATATGTAAGACTTTCATTATCACCAAATACTTGTCTAAAATTAGAACCACTAGAGAAATCTAATGACTTTGCGATATGGTCACCATATATCAATATAACTACATCATCTAATCTGCCGTTCCATTCCATTACGTTTAATATTTGTTCAACAGCTTTATCAAGATCCATAGTCTTAGCGATATAAGATACATATTCATCATTTAAATCAGGATATACTTCTTTAATTTTGGCTACATCGTCACTGTCGACGCCAACGCCATCTAGAGAATATATTTGATGTCCTGAATATGAAACCCAAAAAGACATAAATTTATCTCTTTCAGCATCAATATAGGCGATTTGTTCACTTAATAAAGAATCCTGTGTTTCTGATTCAACACCCATGGCATAACTATCAAAAAACTGATAACCGTAATTAGCGAAAGTAATATCACGATTATAATATTCCTTATAGTTATTATGGAAAGCAGTTGTCATATACCCATTATTATTAAATAAATTACCTAAGGTTAATGGATAGCTATTATTAACATATTGGTAACATACTGAATATCCTTCAGCTTCTGGAAGAAAAGAAGTATTAGCCATAAACTCACTGTCACTTGTAGAACCAATTAATAAAGGTGTATCAAAATTGGTAAAATTAATACCAGTATTCATCATTCTATACAAAGTTGGCGTAAGTTCTTCACTTATTCCCCAGTTATTTAAAGATTCAGCTTGAATAACGATAAGTGACTTGTCTTTAAATAAACCAGTATAATCATTATTTTCATTTAAATTACTTAGACTATTGTAGTAATTTATTAAATTTTCATCATATAAATTATTAGCGTTTTTACTTTCCAACAAAGAAACGACGTCTCTATAACCATATGTTAATAGCCCTAATTTTTGTACAAAAGCCTCAGGATTATTAACGGTATCATATAAATAATAATCAGTTTTGTATATCATGAAGTTATTTTCTTCACCACCACTTGTTTCATTTATCTTTTTTGTCATTGTGCCAATAAACACAAAAGCTAATACAAAACATAACAAAGAGCTTAGTCTTACATACCATCTATATTTAATTTTGTGTTTAAAGACATATCTTAGAACCAAAAAAGTAATAGTAATTATTAGTAATACCACAAATGGTATTAAATCTCTAAAATCAAATAATTCACCTATGGCGCCTGTTTGACCAGCAACCTCATCTTTTAATTGTAAAGCAGTTGAAAACCTAAAATAAGAACCAAATCCATTATAGTAAGTCTTTTGAGCAACCAAATAAAGCGTATAAATAGAACATAAAATAAATGATACATATTTATTAGCGTGGCTGCCAACAAGTAAGGCAACACCAATAATAAAAAGCGCAAAAGCCATAAATACTTGAAAATCATAACTAATATTGGTTGAATATACAGCTTTAACAACCAATAAATAAGCGAAAATAATAAGGAGATAAAGTATCTCCAATAATGTGTCGATAATGTTTCCTTTTTTCATGAGCTAATTATAACTCATAAGCTATAATATTTATGTTTATGAAAAATAAGAAAATACTCAAAAATAATCTTTTATTTATAATAGGATTAATATTATTAGCTTTTTTAATTTCAAGTTATTTTTGTATCCCCCTATATAACAACATCCTACACAAGGGCTCTGATACCGGCTTTCATTTAACACGTATACAAGCATGGAGAGATGCCATATTAGAAGGTGTAAAGTATCCATATATGTGGTGGCATGCTAATTTTGATTTTGGTTATCCCGCACCACTTTATTATTGTCAACTATTACTTTTTCCTGCTGTTTTCTTAATAAGTAAAGGCTTTTCATTAATTATTTCATATAAAATATATCTATATTTACTTGTTGTATCAGCTACTTTTTTTATAGGTTATGCTCAAAAACATTTGTCTAACAATAAAATAATTCCAACCATTATTTCGATGTTTATATACCTAATAAATCCTCATCAAATAATATCAATATTTAGAAGGAGTGCTCTTGGTGAATTAATGGCAATGGTCTTTATACCAATTTGTTTACTTGGAATATATTACGTTATATACGATAATCACGATAAATGGTTTTATTTAACATTAGGCTTTACTGGAATTGTTTTAAGCCACAATATATCATTCGCTTTAATGTGCATTGTTTTTATAATTTTCATCATCATAAACACTAAAAGACTTTCGGCAGAAAAAGATAGGCTGTTCTCTATAATAAAAGCTGCAATTTGTGCTTTTCTATTATCTTTGTTTTTTACTTTGCCTATGTTAGAAGGGCTATTAAATAATGAAATGTTTATAAATAACGGTGATAGTTCTAGTTTTATACAAGGAATTAGTATTAAGGATATTTTTAACTTTAGTAGTAATTGGACAATATTCGCCAATCTTTCACCTGGCCCATATTTGTTGTTTATTCCTTTGTGCGGAATATTTGTTAAAGAAAAGAAAAAGAATAACAAATTTATCTTTGATTGTTGGATTTTAGGATATATATTACTATTTTGCATGACAAAATATTTTCCTTGGCAATTATTTAAATTTATGTCTTTCATGCAATTTTCGAGTAGATTATTGCCAATAATAAGT
>CAVBAX010000143.1:0-3766 GCA_963593105.1 Candidatus Methanomethylophilaceae archaeon
GACAAATCGAAAAAGATGAATCCAAATATGAAGAAATAAAAAAAGAGATTAGAACGACCAAGTAATAATCTCAAGCCTATCAGCTTGTCTTTATAGTAGCATAATTAATTTTATTTCTCAAACACGGATGTTTAAAATATTAGCTTTTACAATTTTCATCTGGTTTCATAATTTTTCATGCGTAATTACTGGGATTTTAATAAGAACTAGCGAATAATTTTAAAAGTAGGTTATAATTTAAAACGTTATGAAAATAGTTGATATGCATGCACATATACTTCCTGGTATTGATGATGGAAGTAAGTCGATTAAGATGTCTATGAAAATGTTAGATTCTATGAAAGATATGGGCATTTCTATAGTATGTGCTACAAGTCATTTCTATAGAGAACAAAATGATATAAGGACTTTCTTAAAAAGAAGAAATGATGCTTATAAAAAATTAGTTGAAGTAAGAGGTAATACTACTTTGCCTATTATTTTACCTGCTAGTGAGACTGCTTATTTTAGAAATATGGCATTAGAAAAGGATTTAAAGGAGCTTTGTATCTATAATACTAATACTTTAATGTTAGAGATGCCTTTTATGGAATGGAATAATGCCATAGTAGAAGAAGTAGAAAGTTTAGTACTTGATAAGGATATAAGAGTTGTACTAGTTCATCCAGAAAGATTTTGTTTCTCAAAGGAAAATAAAAAGTATTTAAAAAGATTAGTGGAATTAGATATTCCTTTACAAGTAAATGCAGGTAGTTTAATTGATAGAAGTACTAGAAAGTTAGCTTTAGAGTTATTAGAACTTACTAGTCACCCATTACTTGGAAGTGATAGTCATAATATAACAACAAGGGTTCCTAATTTGGATTTAGGAAGAGAAATAGTAGAGAAGAAGTTAGGTCCAGATTTTTTAAGAAAAATAGAGAAGAATTGCTACAGGTATATGTATGATGCAAACTACAAGTTATAAGAGAAATATAAAGAGTAAAGATAAGAAAAAGTTAATTACTATTGTAACTGTAGTGGTTGTTTTAATTGTTTCTGTTTTTTTAATTTTTAATCATTTTGAAAGTAAAGAAGAAGCAGGAAGTGAAGTGGATGGTGACATTTTAGATACTAAGGAAAAGGTAGTAGATGGTGTTACTTATACTCATAAAAGAAAGCTTAGTACTTATCTTTTCATTGGTGTTGATATGGAAGGCGAAGCAGTTGGTAGTGATGATTATAATGGTGGTGGCCAAGGTGATGTTCAAATGGTAATTGTCTTTGATGATACCAATAGAACTTGGCAAGTGCTTCAAATAAATAGAGATGCTATGGTTGATATCGATGTACTTGGTGTAACTGGAGATGTTGTTGGTAGCACATATAAACAAATATGTTTATCACATACTTATGGGGATGGCAAGGAATTATCATGTGAGAATAATGTTAATGCAGTGTCTAGAATGTTAGAAGATGAAAATATCGATGGTTATTTTGCGTTAAATATGGATGCGATTAACATATTAAATGAAGCTGTAGGTGGTGTTACTGTTAATAATACTAGCGATTTTTCCAAGGTTGATCCAAGCATTGTGCAAGGGACTATCACTTTAACAGGTAGCCAAGCTGAGACTTATATAAGAAGTAGAAAAGATGTTGATGATCAAACTAATGGCGCTAGAATGAAAAGGCAGTTAGAATTTCTTAATGGATTAATGACTAATATAAAGGGTAAGGATGCAAATTTCGCTCTTGAGGTATATAATAAATTATCATCGTATGTTGTAAGTAACATCAGTGAAAATGATTTTTCTAAGATTTTTAATAAGATTGAGAAATACAGTCAAAAAGATGTTGTAACGATTAGTGGTGATTTAAGAAGTTTAGGAGAACGTTGGGCATATTATCAAACTCAAAGTAGTTTAGATGAGGCAATTGTTGAAATGTTCTATAATGTTAAGGAAGGTTAAGGACTAAATGGAAGAAAACAAGCAACAGCAGATAAAAAACACCAGTCAAGATGATGAATATACTATTGATCTTGTTGAAGTGTTTTATTTACTTTTAGATAATATTTGGAAGATTATCTTGTGTACTTTATTAGGTGCTACTATCGCTTTTAGTTATACAAAACTATTTGTAAAGCCAACTTATTTAGCTACTAGTAAGATATATGTGGTTTCAGCTTCTAATAGTTCTGTAATTGATTTGTCTGATTTACAAATTGGTTCACAACTTACTTCTGATTATAAAGAGTTAATTTTAGCTAGACCAGTTTTACAAGATGTTATTAAAAATCTAGATTTAGGTTATGATTATAAACAACTTGAGAAAATGATTGAGATTACTAATACTTCTGGTACTAGAATCTTAGCGATTAATGTAACTACTACTGATGCTCAATTGTCGGCTGATATCGCAAATGAGCTTGCAAAACAAGCAACTGCACATCTTCCTGAGATTATGGAAACAGAGGCTCCAAATCTTGTAGAAAGTGCTGTTGTTCCAAGTAAGAAGGCAGCTCCATCTTATTCAAAGAATACGCTTATTGGTGCTTTGATTGGTATGGTGGCTGTATGTGGTGTATTAATTGTTAAGTTTGTGGCAAATGATACAGTAGTAACAAGCGAAGATGTTGAAAAGTATTTTGGAACTATGCCTCTTGGTGCAATTCCTGAATGTAGTTCAAAAACAAAATCTAAGACTAAGAAGAAAAAGAAGGGAGCTGAGTAATTATGAAATCACTTGAATTAAAGACTTTACCTGAGCTTACTTTCGATGTACAAGAAGCTTTAAATCAGTTTCGTATCAATCTTGGATTTTGTGGTGAAAATATAAAAAAAGTAATGGTTACTTCTTCAGTTCCAAATGAGGGTAAATCATTTATATCTATTCAACTTTGGAAGATGTTAGCTGAGGTTGGTGTTAGAACTTTAATTATTGATTGCGATTTAAGAAACTCTGAGATGCGTTCTAAATTAGGTATTAGTTATGCTGATGGTAGTGCAATTGGCTGTGCTCATTATTTAGCAGGTAAGGCAACACTAGATGATGTAATCTATAAGACAAATATAAAAAATGGTTATATGATTCCAGCTGCTAATACAATTATTAATCCAATAATGTTGCTAGAAAATGAATCTTTTGATAGAATGCTTAGTAAGGTAAGTGATGTATTTGATATGGTAATTATAGATACACCTCCACTTGCCAGTGTTGCAGATGGTTTAAATATCGCAACAAAAGTTGATGGTACTGTACTTGTAGTTAGAAGTAATGAGACTCCAAGACGACTTATCAATAATTCAGTTAGTTTATTAAAGAGAACTGGCACTCCATTATTAGGTATGGTATTAAATAGAATTGATACTAAATCTGGTGGTAGTGGTTATTATAGTAGATATTATAAAAATGGTTATTACTACGGAGATTATTACGGTAGTGATAATAAAAAGACGAAAGGAAAGGAGGACAAAAAATGAAAAAGAAATTTCTTTCATCAATCTTAGCATTAGCTATGGTATTTGTAGCTATGACTCCAGTTATGGCAGACTACAAGGGTTCACCAGTAAAGAGTGATACTGGTACTACAGCTAAACCAAGCACTGACTCAATATCAGTAGGCAATCAAGCTATTAGTATTGTTTCATCAAGTTCTGAGGTCGCTGAAAATGCTCCAGCTCTAGTATTTAGTGCAGTAAAAAAAGAATCGGAAGCAAAGGTTAATTCGGCATTAGACGAATTGAAAAGTAAGGGTCAAGCAGCCGCTGTTGTGTTTGAATTA
>CAVBAX010000144.1:0-3710 GCA_963593105.1 Candidatus Methanomethylophilaceae archaeon
CTCTACATGAAATTCCAATAGGATATGCTGGTACATCTATTTCAATATAATCCTTATCACCTTCACATAGACGGTTTACACCAACGATTATCCCCATCGCTTCTCTTATCTTATTTGGGATATCCTCAAGAAGCTTTTACAGTTTTCTACACCGACCACATGTCCATTGTCATCGCACCCTATATAGATTTTTCCACCTTGGGCATTTGCAAAGCCGCAAATCCATTTTAAGTATTCATCTCTCCAAGATTCTTTCCATTCAATATTTTGTTGCTCAGGCATAGTTCAAAAACCTCCGGTTTCATTATTTTTTAGCACTATCGTGCGATTTGTCTGTTAACTCAATCACATCTGTAATTTTACATCGAAGTGCATCTATAAACTAGATAGAATATCTGATCTAGGCGAAATTAGTTAGTGATTATTCCTAGAATAATTATAAAAACCGGCGTAGGCTATAACCATCTGACTAAAGCCTGGGGAATAGTCGGTTTATCTTTTAATTCTTGTAAGTAACAAGTTATTCATGCTTAACAATCGCCTTTGAAATAGTGCTGTAATCTGTTTTTATATCTTTTGTAGCAAATAAAACAATCACGCAAAAGTCACAGTATATCTCTTAAAGCTTTTGTATAGTTTGTTCTTGAATTAATGATAGTACGAACATAAACAGTATTAACACTTTTATCAACAGTATAAAAAATAATGTATTTTTTATATGTCAAAAACCTATATTCTTTGCTAATCAGATTTCTATCTTTTACAAATAGACCAGTTTCTGGAAAATCCTTTAAAATATTTACTTTTTCTTTTATTCCATTTATGTAATTTTTAGCTATCTGCTTATCGTTTGATAAATCAATAATAGTCAAAGCTATATTTTTCAGATTTTCTTTTGCACTATTGATGAATTCTACTTTATAGCTCATAATCATCAATTTCTTTCATTATGCTATCAAATACTTCATCGCTGCTAGTCACTCTTCCTAATTTAATATCATCATCGCTCATCGCTAAATGTTCATACAAGGATAATTTTTCCTCTAAATTAGATAATTTATTTTGAATAAAAGTGTATTGTTCATGAATATTTCACAGCCTGAGTGCCATCGATACGGTATTTAGTACCACCTGTACACTCCTTAAGGCCACTATATATAAACATGCACCGGTACGGTAATCAGTACCGGTTGTTTTATTTTTAGTGCCACCCTTACAATGAGGTTGATGGTAATCCATCAGAAGGAGGAAGCCAAAATGGCTGTTAGAAAAATCAAAGCGAAGTTGATACTTCAACTCTATGAGCGAAATCATCTAACTCAAAGAAGTATAGCTCAAAACTACAAAATGAGTAGAAGTTCTATTTCAGAAGTTCTTAATGCCGCTAAAGAAAGAAATATTCACTATAGTGACATTGAGAATAAGTCTGAAGAAGAAGTCTATGATATTTTGTTTCCAGAAAAGTTTTCCTTTATGGACATCTATGAACCTGTTGATTATGAATATGTTCATAAGGAATTATCTAAGACAGGAGTAACTCTAAAACTGCTATGGCAAGAATATGGTGATGATTGTAAAAAGAAAAACGTATTAGCTATGGGCTATACAAGGTTCTGTGAAGGATATGGTAACTTCACCAATACTAAACAGCTCACCAAAAGAATCGAAAGGAAACCAGGAGATAGAATGGAGGTTGATTGGAGTGGCCCAACAATGAAGTTTACCGATTCATTAACCGGCGAAGAGATAACTGTTTATTTGTTTGTAGCCGCTTTGTCTTACAGTATGTATGCGTATGTAGAACCAACTCTTGATATGAAGATGAAATCTTGGATTAATTGTAATATCCATATGTTAGAGTACTTTAATGGTGTCACCAATAGAATCATTTGTGACAATTTAAAGACCGGTGTTATATCTCATCCTAAGGAAGGTGAAATAATTCTTACTGACAATTATAGAGCTTTCGCAGAACACTATATGGTAGCTATTATGCCAGCCGGTATAAAAAAGCCTAAACAAAAAGCCGGAGTTGAAAACACGGTTGGTAATGTAGCTACAGCTATTATCGCTAAACTTAGAAAATATAACTTCAATTCTTTTGAAGAAGTTAAAATCGGAGTAAGTAAAGCTTTAGAAGAATTTAACTCAAAGCCATTTCAAAAAAGAGATGGTTCAAGATATATTGCTTATCAAGAGGAAAAAATATTCTTAAGGCCACTACCCGATATTCCTTATGAAGTATTTGAAACAGTTAAAGGACGTAAGGTTGGTTTAAACTTTCATATAAGCTATAAAAACAATTATTATTCTGTTCCTTATATGTATGCTAAAACTAGCGTTGATTTAAAAGTGAGTCAAAATATGGTTGAAATCTATCAGGATAATCAAAGAATCGCTAGCCATAAACGGTTTAAAGATTATGAAATGTATAAGTATTCAACAAACATAGAACATATGCCGCCGCAGTTTATACAAAACGAATGGGATGATGTAAGAATTAAAAATTGGGCTAGTTCTATTGGAGAAAATACAAGAAAAGTAATTGATAAGATATTTGAGTCATACAAGATTAAGGAACAGGCCTACAATCCTGCATTGTCTGTTTTAAGGTTAAGCAAGGCTTATTCGCAAAATCGCCTGGAAAACGCTTGTGAATTAGCTCTAGAAAAATATAGAGTGCCCCGCTACCATCATCTTAATGCACTGTTAAGTCACAATCAAGATGTTAAATACATTGAAGACAAAAACAAGAACATTAATAAGCCTCAAAAGAACATGGGATATCTAAGAGGAGCTGAATATTACGGAGGAAAGAAGAATGATTGATCAAGAAACCATTAGAAAACTAAGAGAATTAAACTTAAGTGAGGTTGTCGATATCTTACAAGTACAAGAAAGAGATACCGTAACAACCTTATTACCCTTTGATGAAAGAATAAAGTTAATCATTGATTTCCTTTATACACAAAAACACAATAATAGAATAACTCGTCTTATTAAAGCAGCTAAGTTTAGATTCCCAAGCGCAGAACTATCATCAATCATTTATCAAGGAAGAGATCTTGATAGAGGAGTCATTCATGAACTAGCTACTTGTCTATTTATTAAAAACGCTACAAACATCATCTTTGAAGGCTACACTGGTTCAGGCAAAACTTTTCTAGCTTGCGCCCTTGGCAATGAAGCGTGTTGTAAGGGATACAAGACTAGATATATACGTCTTCCTGATTTACTAATGGAATTTGAAGAAGCTAAAGCGACTTCATCAAGACACTTCACAAAACTACTAGACAAATACTCTAAGTATCAATTGCTTATTATTGATGAATGGTTAATGGAAAGTTTTTCTAAGGAAGAAGAACATTTTATCTTTGAACTAATAGAAAGACGATATGGTCTTAATAGCACTATCTTTTGTACACAACATAAAGCCAATGAATGGATAAACATACTTGGTGATGATGTACATGCCGAAGCCATAAACGATAGAATCATTCATAACGCCTATTTTATAGAAACTGGAAAAACTAATATGAGAGAATATCTAGCTAAGAAATACTAGTGGTACTAAAGACCGTACTAGTGGCATCGTTAAAAAGAATGGCCGGTACTGAAGTAAGCTTCATACCGGCCTTATTCATGCGAAATATGCAAAAGTTCTTGACTACTTTCCACATTTAATCTTTCAAGTAACTTTTCTAAGTCTT
>CAVBAX010000145.1:0-3710 GCA_963593105.1 Candidatus Methanomethylophilaceae archaeon
GCTTACATACTTGTGATGGGACATTTTTTATAATGATAATACAGTTATCTAATTCAACCATAAATGTTGTTTTTTTATCTTCTAAATCTCCCTTACACATAAAACAATTCATATTAATTCCCCCTTTTTATTTAAGGTAGTGTAAACTAATTTTATTTTCTATTTAGTTACACCCCTGTTATTTCAAGGTTTATATCACTTTTTTATATAAAAAAATGATACCCCCCTCTTTTTATGATATAATTGTTACAGTGAATAACTAAATATTACCATAAAGGAGTGGTGTATCATGTATACAATTATACCTCTATTACTAGCTCATATTCAAGAGCTAAATAATCAAATTTTATTTTTATTTAATTTTATTGTTAAAAATATACCTTTAAAATTTAAAGAAAAGGATGATTCTTTATTTTCTCCTAAGTACAATAAACTTAAAGTTGATAAGTTGCCTATCATTCATGTTCCTGAAAAGAAGGACTACAAACAACTTTTAAATCAGTATCTTAAAGAACACGATAAACCTTTGAAACCTATTAAATCTCGTAGTAAAAATCCTGTTCCTAAACATATTCATTGCCCTTGTTGTAATGCTCCTCATAACTATATCTACGACAATACTGGTGGTCGTGGTCAATTTTGGTGCAAAGTTTGTGATTCTCACTTTAATCATCATAATTGGATTGATAATCCTATTGAACTTCATTGTCCTCACTGCGGTGGTGCATTGACTTTAGAGAAAAAACGTAAGCTTTTTAATATTCACAAATGTAGAAATAATAACTGTTCTTACTATCAAAACTCGCTAAGCTCATTGTCTAAAGAAGATTTAGAAGAGTACAAGTCTAAACCCGAAAAATTTAAGCTACATTACATTTATCGTGAATTTAAAATTGACTTCTTTAAGGTTGATTTATATTCTTTACCTAAAAATGCTTCTACCCTTCAATTTCGCAAATTTTCTCCTCATGTTATGGGTCTATGCTTAACTTATCTTGTTAATTGTGGTCTTTCTACTCGCAAAACTAGAGATGTTATGCGTGAAGTTCATGGTATTAAGATTTCTCATGCCCAAATTTCTAACTATGCTACTACTGCTGCCTTTTGTGTAAAACCTTTTGTTGATTCTTACGACTACAAGCCTACTAATTATCTTGCTGCTGATGAAACTTACACTAAGGTTAAAGGGTCTAGGCGTTACGTTTGGTTTATTATGGATGCTATTAAAAAATCTATTCTCGGTTACAGAAGTTCTGAATCTCGTGATACCACTCCTTGTATTCTTGCTATGCGTATGGCTTTTGATAAGTTTAAAGAATTTCCTGGCAAGGCTCTTAAATTCGTTGCGGATGGTTATACTGCTTACAAATTAGCACAGCAACAATTTGCCCTACATGATATGCACTTTGATGTTACTCAAGTCATTGGTTTAACTAACGATGACCCTGTTTCTACTGAATATCGTTGGCTTAAACAAATTATTGAAAGACTTAATCGTACTTTTAAATTTTCTTACAAAGTCACTAATCGGCTATGGCTCTGATGATGGTGCTAATACTCATTTATGCCTATTTGTTGCATATTACAATTTTTTAAGACCTCATTCTTATACTTACTGGAAACCATTAAATGAAGTACCAGAATTAGAAAAAGCTGAGCTTATGCCTGCAAAATGGCAAATACTAATTGAACTTTCTCAGCAACTAATATTACAACAACAAAAAACTTGATTTTTTGTAACTTCATACTTTACCTTACTTCGGCTTAATTAACTTAAAACATATGGGTAAATGCTTTGTCAAATGCATTTACTACTTGCAAGTGACCACTTGACAAAGCATTTATCAATATCGTTAAAATTGTTTAGCCTGAAGTATTGTTCATTATGCTTTTTTTCGTATATTTTTAACTTTTCAATGTCCGTTTTTCTAAATTTTTGATAATATTTTCATAATCTATTTTTTCATAGATTACTTTACACTATCATTCTTTGCTCACATTATAACATATATAGAATATTTTTTTGAACAGTTTTATTATATAAATATCCTGTGTGTTAAATATGTGATAAGAACAAATCTGAAAAAATTAAAGATTTTTTCAGTAAATTTGTTCGTGCGCGAAAATTTATGAAATAAATTTTCTGTGCAATGTAGTTTTATATATTAGGAAAGTTTCATAACTTTCCTAATATACAAAAAAACAACTCATCCCGAATAGGACGAATTGCTCCGCGTTACCACCTAAATTAATTTTAAATAAATAAAATTCTCTCAAAATCTTTAACGCAATTACGCGATATATCTTACTTTATTCAGATATATAACTCCAAGGTGATAATAAATAAATATCCTTACTAGTATCACACCAACCACTAGCTCTCTTAAAGTATTTTCTATTTATCGTGTCCTTTTCAATGTTTTTATTATGAATATACGTATTATATCATCTTTAATTACATTTTTCAATAGGTTAATTCAATAAATTTGAAAAAGCCAGTAATCTATGGTATAATGGACATGTCGAACCATAAGGTTCACAATTAACACTTTTAGGAGGTGCTGTGTATTATGTTGCAGCCAAGAAAGTACACCGTGAGAGGCTTAGTGAAATTTGAGGACATTCCTCAGATTTGCGAACACGTTAGCCTCGACTTTGTCGATTTTCACTTGTCCATGACCAAAAAGGACAAAAAGGAAGATCGTCAGATCAGAGAAGGGTTCCGGAAGGAACACAGCTCTCGGTACATGAAGTATCGTGAGTTTGAGGTAGCAGGCAGTGATCTGGAGCATATGAAGATGCTCTATGAGCAGGTAAAACCGTATCTGTTCAAGGATTATACTCACCTGTAATCCTCTCCCAGCACCGAGGGAGACACATTCATTGTGTCTCCCTTTTCTTTTATTTAATATAACCTTTATTTTTTATTAATAATATTAAATCAATTTTCTATCATTATATTTTACTAATACTCCAACAAAATCTTCAATATAACAATCTTCCACTAATATTTATTTTTACACATGAAAAAAAGGCATATCACTATGCCTTTTTTATATGAATTCATATAATCATTTATTTTTCAAAACTGATTATTTTTTATTTACTAAATCTTTTAATGCTTTACCAGCTTTGAATACTGGAGCTTTTGATGCAGGTATTTTGATTTCTTCTTTAGTTTGTGGGTTTCTACCTTTTCTAGCAGCTCTTTTTCTAACTTCGAAAGAACCGAATCCTACTAATTGTACTTTGTCTCCTTTTACTAATGCTTCAGTAACAACGTCTACGAATGCGTTTAATGTTTCTTCAGCACTTTTTTTTGTGTCTCCTGTTTTTGCAGCCATTGCTGCTACTAAATCAGATTTGTTCATTTAATTTACCTCCTAAAAAGTTTGAAATATGTAGATTTTTCCTCTACAATAGCAATATTCGTCATAATAAAATAAAATCCTTCTTTTTTTTCATACTTTTTTCTTTAAATCCTTTATCTCTGTAAGATTTCAGACAATTTTTGTAAATATTAGCTATTTTCGCTATTCTCTTCTTTTCCATATATACCAACAGTTTCAAGGATTTTATTTATCTTTTGTCCGTATGGAATCATTAATATTTCTTCTTTTGTAAATATTTTTAATATTATAACCATTATTAAGTAAATTATAACAGCTATTATCAATCCTATTATAGTAGCTATTCTTGCTGATAGTACA
>CAVBAX010000146.1:0-3655 GCA_963593105.1 Candidatus Methanomethylophilaceae archaeon
GAATTGATGCAAATAATAGTGATGCTATTTGTGCAGGTATTGCACCAATAAGTGTCAACAACATTAAAAACGTTTATACAGTAATGGCTTTTGATGTAGCTGATAGTAGCCGCAGTGTAATTAGTGGTATGCCTGGAATTTCAACTAATGATAGTGATAGTAATGATAGTAAACGTCATTCTACTGTTATTAATGCTAATAACTTTAATAATTTATACTACATGGTTAAGTTTGAAAATGCACTTGGTGATGAATATAACTATAAAACTTCTCAACTAGGAAGCGATTTTAATCTTACTGGTAATTCTACCCCATATAAACTAATGGGTACTTCTTTAACTTCTTATAATTATCATAAATTAAATGGTATAAATCATTATGGTGATTACAGCGCTAGTTTTAATAATGGAGCTTTAGTTTATTATGAAAAATATTCAGATGGCTCTTTTGGATTTGATGGAGCTGGAGTAGAAATTACTTTAAAATCTGAACTTACAATAGTTGGAGATGGTTATGGTATTGCCTTTGATAGCGAATTAATAAATAACGATCAATTAAGTATTAATGATGCTATTTATACTAATAGGAATTATATAAAAAGTGGTAAATATTATATTTATCCTTTAAGTAATGAAGAAGTTAATCCTAATAGTGCAGTTAGTGACTATTACAAAAATATAAAAATCAATTTAAATGGCGAGATTAAAAATTATTATTATAATCCTCATTTTGCAAGAACTGTAGTTGAATCCAGTGCTATGCCTAATATGCCAAGCACTGTTTCTATTAGATCTCCTCGTCATTTATATAATCTATCTAAATATTATGATTATTATAGAACTGTATTAGATAATGTCACTTATAAACAAGAAAGAAATATTGATTACTCTTCATATGAATGGAATTATGCAAATTTAACTAATATTGTTAATAGTCAAAATCCTATTGGTTCTACTAATTCTAATCCATTTAAAGATATCTATGATGGTGGCTCATATGAAATAAATAATGTAAGTTTTATTACTAATGATGGCTTTTATGTTGGTATGTTTGGCTATAATGTTGGAACGCTTAAAAATGTAGTTATAGCTGTTCAATATGATGCAAGTACTACCTATAAAGTATCAAGAAGTCAAGCTGCTACAACAAACCAAAAAATATATTATGGAATTCTTACTGGTTTTAATAGTGGAACAATTTCAAATTGTGCTGTCGCTGGCTATTATTTATCAGGAAGTGATTCAACTATATATGGCTATCGTAATTCAGAAGTATATATAGGTGGTCTAGTTGGCTATAATGCAGGTACTATAAATAGTTGTAGCGCAGATAATCCAAAATTAACTTTAGTAATGAATTCAGCTACTTGTTATGCAGGTTCTTTTGTGGGCTATAACACAGGCATTATTTCTAATTCCTATGGAATTAACATGATTGCATCAACCGCTACTGAAGGAAATACAAATGTGGGAGGCTTTGTAGGCTATAATTCAGGCAGTATTAATGGAAGCTATTGTGCAACAGCTATCATTTCTTCAGGTACAGGTTCTAATGCGTTTTCTTTTGTGCCTAATACAAGTGGTACGGTTAATAATTGTTATTACTTGTCTTATGGTTCTTTTCAATTTATTGATGGATTATATTCATATAATGGTGATTCTAGGAAGTCTTATGGCACAGGTATAATTTATAAAGATTTAATAGGATTAAATTCTACTAAAGCTCTTATTTCAAAGTATTATAATTTAACTTCTAAATTAGATAACAGTCAAACTAGTTATCCTTTTAAAGCTGTAGTTAAAGATAGTGATGGTAATTATATTCACTATGGAGAGTGGCAAGTTTATCCTTCTTTAGGAAACTTTGGCTTATTCTATTGGGAACATGAAACAGATGGTAATAATGATGGCTATCATATTACATATCTTGGTTCAAATAATGAACAACTAGAATATCAAAGCACTTTATGTACAGCTCATGATGATGGGGGTATCATTAGTGAATATGGCTATGGCTATTATGTAATGGATGGTCAAGAAGATAATATTACAAATTCTCTTGTTAATTTAGAGTGTGGTAGTGTAATTAATTCTTATGCTAAAGAAAACCTAGAAGAACAAATTCCTGGTTTAAAATTTTTCCCATACACTACTAGTACTACTGAAGATTCTAAGCTTTATTTAAAAGGTAGTGATACATATGGTACTTGGACTATAACTTATTCAGGAAAAGAAAAAACTGAAACATTAACTTACTTAGTTAATCCATTCTTTGCCAATGCGTTTAGTTTGAAATATGATAAAACTTACAGTGGTAATGGCTCAAGATTTATTAATACAACCCCTGGTGTTGGTGATAATAAATTCGAAATAAGAAGTGCAGACCAACTTCAATATATTAACTGGAATAGTACTACTAGAAATGTCAATCAATTGGTAGATAGCAGTAACTATCAACAATTTAATTTTTTAATGTATACATCAATTAGTGGCACTGGAACTCAAACTAAGGATGGGGCTGGCAATAGTAATAGAGCTAATCTAAACTATGAAATGTCACATGATATTAATGCACAAGATATTAAAAATTTTACGCCAATAGCAGGACAAGGAACTTCTTCAACTACAAGTTATAATGCCATGTTATATGCTTGGTTTGGTTCTTCTTTTGATGGCCAAAGTTATAAGATTCAAGAATTAAAGATTAATTCTAAGAGTTTTACTGTTGGCTTATTTGGTGTTACATCTGGTGCGCAACTACAAAATATTATTTTATACAGCACTAAAAACGCAATTATTCAAAGAGAAACTTCTAACACTGATTTACAAGGTGCATACGCTATTGGTGGTCTTTGTGGTATTGCTTATGATTACAATAATAGCGATCACAGTTTAAAAATAGAAAACTGTGCTATTGCTGGTTATCAAATTATTGATAATAGTAAAAATAAATTAGGATTAGGCGAAGCTAATATTGGTGGATTAGTTGGTGTTTCTAATATAAGCATTGATAAGAGTTCTTCTGTTGTAGATATTATAATTAGCTGTACACATAAAGATTCTGACAATATTTTTACCTGTGCTAGATGGGGAAACTATATAAGGGTAGGAGGCATTTCTGGCGCTGTTCAATATAATGTAACAAATTCTTATTCTGGTGGTTCTATAAAAGTGGTAGGCGATGTATTGAATGAGACATATGATAGTACAAATCTAAATTACGATGCATATGTGCCTGTAACTTCTTATAAACAAGTTCATAAAAATTATAGTACGCATATCTTTTTATCTGGTATTGCTGGAAGTGGATTTGCGATGAATTATCAAAATTTTACTGGAAATAGTATCTTGAGAGAAGGATTTCCAACTGTAAAGAATTGTTATACCTATATTTCATTCCCAACTCTTAAAGGAACAATTAGAAGTATTACGATGATTACATCATTAGCAGATAGATTTGATGAAGCTGCCGGTAAAATTACTGTATCTAATTGCTATTACTTGAAGTCTAGTGGCGACATTGATACAACGAAAGCCCCTTTGTATTATTTTGCAGGAAATGGAAGCGCAAAATGGCTTTTAAACGAAAGTTATTATTTATATAATTTGGATTTAAAAACAATAATGTTAGAGGGAGATCATAGATATTTATATAG
>CAVBAX010000147.1:0-3646 GCA_963593105.1 Candidatus Methanomethylophilaceae archaeon
CACTATCTCTATCTAATGAATCATCCATGCTTAATAAAGAATATTCTTTATCTTTATAGTTTACTTTTGTATGAACAGAAACTAAGCCATCAATATTATCTAAATAGAATTTAAATGTAGGTCTAACTGGAATATTTTCAATAATATCCTTTTCATCTTCGATTAAAAGATTTGGATATTGTTTAAGCTTAGGCAAATAATCATAATAAAAGTTAGCCAAACTAGCCTTACCAATTTTGATATTTGAACCAGCTGAATATAAATTATCAACAATTGGATTATCACATAATAGTCTTGAGAAACTATATTGTTTGACGACATATTTGTATTTATTACCTTGTAGAAAATCAAAGTCTTGATGTTTTATTATAATGCCATCAAATTTATCATTAACATATTCATTTTCAATTGATATTGGTAAATCTGAATTCATTATTGATAATTTAATTAGACTCTTATCTTTGTCTCTGCCCTCTTTATAGATATATTCAATTTCTCTACCATATAAAAGATCAAAGACCTTATCCAATCTTGTTTGTTTTAATTTGATAAAAGAACTACCGCCTCTATTATGAACATTTCTATCGGCTAATTCAGCATAAAAGGCATTATATTCATTTGTTAAATCTTCAATATATTTAAAGATTGGCTTATCTTCATCAACAAAGTCTACTTCATTAAAATCATAAACACTCTTAGTAGATAAAGTTAAAACTCCTTTTTTATTATAAGTTTCAACAAGACTATATAAGTCTTTAGCCATAACGCCTCTATTTTCACCAATTTTAATCTTTAAAGTACAAGCATAACCAAAAGTATCAAATTCAATAACTGGGAAAATATGTAGACATTGTCTTCTTACAGATTCATTATCTTTTTCTTTATAATTTTTTAAACTCTCAAGAAGTTTAATACCAGATTGATTAGTATCATCAACCTCATGGGCTTTAAAAAAGTTTTCAGCAAGTAATAAAGCTGCAATCCTATGTTCACATAGTGGATATTTAGTATCACTATAGCCATGAGCCAAAGAATATCTACAATAACAGCTAAGACGCAATACCTCGTTTCTAGTTATATCAAGATAAACATTTTCATCATCTACACGGAATGAGAAATCTAATTCTTTATTTTGTTGATAATCAAAAGTAGGATAGCAATTTATCATCCGACATTTGCCACTTTCAATAAAATTCTTAGCTTTAAGATAGTCGCTTTGATTCATTATTAGCTTATTTGTGACTTTTTCCATATCAATATATAAATCAGGATTTTTCTTAAAATGAAACATTTCCTTAAACTTTGGTTTAGGCACAAAAGTATCTGGGAAAATATTTTCAATTTCAAACATAACAGCCGCTATATGCTTACAATAATCTCTGTTTTGCCTAAAATATGGACAAGTACATGAAGCCGTTATTAACTCTCCTTTATTGTTTATACTAATATTTACTTTATAGTTTGAAGAACCATGTACAGATGCTATATAGACATTATTATCTTTGTTTATATAGTCAACAGCATCTTCTTCAAAATAATCTCTTCCTTTTTTTAGTATCCAACTATCAAATTCATCTTTCCAGCTCATAGAACAATTCTATCATTTAATGATAAAAGAAAACCAAGGTTTTAACCTTGGTCAACATTGAATAATACTTCATGGTATAGTTTTTCACAAAATTCTTTACCCTTAGTATTGTGATTATATCAATAAATGAAAATTTATATCTTGTCCTTAAGATATTTATTGTTTATATATTTCATGACATTTGGCACAACAATCATTATATATACAATCATGCCAAAGAATTTAAAAAATTGAGCAATTGAACTACCGCATATTCCCTTTATAAAACTAGCAATAGGTGCCATCCATATATATAAAGGAATTAAAGCGATAACGCCAATGATAAAGCGATCCTTCCAATTCATTTCTTTATCAAAGTTAAAGCCTCTTTTTTCAAAATATCTACATATTACATAACTTGATAATAGGCCTAATCCTTGATATGAATCTGGTTTCATCTTATTTGGATCAACTAGTAAACTTCCATCTTCTAAATATACAAGTGGATAAGTCTTAAATTCATAGTAAAGCAAAAGTAAAACAGAAAGTACAATTCCACCAATTAGAACATATTTATCTTTCAAATCATCTTTATCGCATATATCTTCTATCTTTTTTGCCACAAAGCACATTAAAGAAGTTGCAAGAAAGCCTACAATAACATCTTGAGGAGTATGTACACCTAAGTAGTTACGTGAAAAGAAAACCAAAAACATAGAAACAATCAAAATTGTTGATGCCACTTTATATTTGTTTTTCCTAAGCCATAAACCAATATTTCCAAAAGTACTTGTAGCCCATGTTGAGTGTCCACTTGGAAAAGAATATCCAGTAGCGCTTACTTTAGAATCGCCATATGGAAGTACTCTTGCATCTCTAATCCATGGCCTATAGATGCAAAATGTTAGCTTTAAAAAACCATTCATTAATATACCTAAATTAAAGCCAAATAAAATTCTTTTTCCAGTCT
Source organism: Candidatus Methanomethylophilaceae archaeon (assembly GCA_963593105.1). Classification (GTDB taxonomy): domain Bacteria; phylum Bacillota_I; class Bacilli_A; order Erysipelotrichales; family Erysipelotrichaceae; genus Colivicinus. The sequence continues at coordinate 2,538 of CAVBAX010000147.1, forward strand.
TACGATCAAATACCCAATAAATCATACACATTGCAACAATCGGCCAAAAGCTAATGACAAAATCGGAAATCCACATCAAAAATGGTGCTAAAAATGATCCTATTCCATTTCTAAAATCTTGCAATAATAACAAATAACTAATGTCCATAAAATAACCTCATTAATAAATGATAAGGGCTAATAAAACTAAAGGCAATTATTTTTCCTTATGATAATCTACCATCTTTCATTTCAAATACACTATCGCAAATATTCATAGTGCTTAAACGATGTGAAACCAAAATAATTGTTTTATCTTTAGCTTCTTCCTTTAGGGATTTTAAAATAATACCCTCATTTAAAGAATCCAAATTACTTGTTGGCTCATCTAATAGAATTAAATTTGAATCATGTAAGAAAGCTCTAGCAATGCCAATTCTTTGTTTCTCACCACCACTTAAACTATCGCCAAGTTCAGCAACACTTGTATCATAACCATTAGGTAAGCTCACAATAAAATCATGAATTGAGGCCTTTTTACAAGCTTCAATAATCTCTTCTATTGTTGCATCTTTTTTAGCTAAGGCAATATTGTTGGCAATCGAATCATGAAATAATTGTGTTTCTTGAGATACCATTGATTGTTCATCGCGTAACTTACTAGTTGGTATCTTTTTAATATCTTTATTTCCTATTTCAATACTTCCCTTATCTACATCATAAAAACGCATAATTAATTTTAATAAAGTAGATTTGCCAGATCCACTTGCCCCATGAATACCAGTGATTTTACCTGTTTTAAAATCAATTGAATAATCATCTAATATTGTTTTTTCATCATAGCCAAAACTTATATCATTAACTTTTATATCATGATTATCTAACTTTATATCTTCACCATAAATTTCATCAACTATAGGTTTTTCTTCAAGAAGCGATAATACTCTTTCACCACTAGCAAGAGTTTGATTTAAATTATTAGATAAACTAGCCAAGGCAACAGTAGGACCAAAAGAAGACATCATGGCGACTGTACAAATAACTACTGCATTAAATTCTATTTTGAAATCATTGTATAGATTTAAACACAAAAGAAACATACAAATAGAAGAAGTCATAATAAATAGATT
>CAVBAX010000148.1:0-3642 GCA_963593105.1 Candidatus Methanomethylophilaceae archaeon
TGTGGTTAACAGCTTTTTTGTCACATTTGTTGTAAAACTTTATATCTTTGTTGATTGGAAAAGTCAATATAAAAATGTAAGTTTTAGGGCAAAATAATTATGCATGAAATCTTACATTTTTATTTTGCCCTTTTAACCTATTATTGATCAGAATCAGTAAGATACTGAAGCTGATCTTTTAATCTGTATGATGGGCCATTGATATTGATTACCGAGCAGTGATGAAGTAATCTATCAAGTAATGCATTAGTTAATATTGGCTCACCAAAGACATCAGGCCACTTAGAGAATACTAAATTGGTTGTGATAATAGTTGATGATTTCTCATATCTTTTAGATATTAGATTAAAGAATAGATTAGCGGTATCTGAATCCATCTTCTCATATCCCACTTCATCAATTATTAAAAGTTTATATCTACAAAACCACTTAGTCCTGGCATCTAGTCTATTTTCATATTTAGCTGTCTTTAACTGTGATATTAGCTCATGAAATGAAATAAAGTATGTTGAGATTCTATTCTTTGCCGCTTCAATGCCAATAGATACAGCTAGATTAGTTTTACCAACACCTGGTGTTCCACAAAAGATAATGTTTTCATAAGTTTCAATAAATCTTAAGGTCATTAGATCCATTATCTTTTTCTTATCAAGAGATGGCTGGTAAGAAAAATCAAAGTCTTTTATTTCTTTAATAAAAGGGAAATTAGCTACTTTAACACATGATGTAATCGCCACATCTTGTTTGTATTCTATTTCAAGACTAGTAAGCTCTATTAAGGCATCTAAGGCGGTTTTCTTACCATCAGCTATAAAATCAAGGTAAGTATTAATATTCTCTTTAATCTTTACCAGCTTTAAAGTGTCAAGATTATTATTAAGCGTAGAAATACTATTCATATTGATCATCCTCCATACTTTCGTAGTATGCGGTTATATCATCTTCAAAGTCATCAAAGATTAAATCTAAACCTTCATTGGTTAAGGGATAATAATTCATATTGTCTTGAAGAATATAGTAATTCATGCGAATGTGCTTTAAATCATTCTTTTTAACGGCGTGTTTAAAAGCTAGATAAAATTGATCCTCATCTTTTATATAAGGAATCATCTTCTTTATTTCTTCATAGAATATTTTTTCTTCATCTTTATTTAAAGATGACAAGAAGCTTTTGATATAACCATTGTTTTTGGATATTAGTATTAAATAAGCATAAAGACTATCCAAAGAATCTATAGCGCTATCTTTTGTAATATTCACTTTTCTTTTCTCCATTATTGAATCCATTATTTTTAAATTATCAGTTACGCGCTTATCTAATTCAGCTTGTTTAACATCTTTAGCCATCATTTTCTTATAATGTGCTTCATCATAAATAATTGCCTGTTTTGAAGAATCTATTAGTGTATGTACCTGCACAAGTTTTCCCTTATAATAAAGGTACAGATTACCATCAAATTCTTCAGGTTGAACAAATTGATTGATAAGGCTGGCGTCTAAAGAATATTTATTACCTTTATAGTAAATAAGTTGCGATTGATCTACTTTAACCTTGGCTGGGGAAAGATATTGATCCATTAAATCTTTATTTATATTTTGGTTTAATATTCTTTTTTCATTTTGGTAAAGAAGTATTGGAGCCATTCCTGTTCCTTGGCATACTTCTAAATTCATATCTTTGTTTATTTTTTCAACTATAGCTATTAAATCATTAACAGTTTCAAACTCTCCATCATAGGCTCTTACCCAATCAAGAATCTTATTCCTTGATTCATTAGAACCTTTAGTTTCAGGAGACCTCACTTTACATAGCTTTACTTCAAAATTGAAATCCTTGGCAAATTGAATAAGCTTGGCATTAATACGCTTTTTATTGACGTTTGTATCAGCTGCGGTAGACATATTATCGAATAATAACTTATTTGGTATGCCACCAAAGAATTTAAAGGCATTAATTAAACATCTGAATAAGTCTTTTTGTTCCATCGTCATAGATAATTCGATATATGAGTATCTAGAAAACTTTAAGATGATATGAAAGATGTTGATTATAAACACCTCGCCATTTTTACTAGTAAGCGTAATCTTCTCTTTCCAATCGCATTGAGCCATATCACCTGGTTCTGTTTCATATCTGGGTTTACCAACATCAAGCTTATCTGGCTTTATATTATGTTTTTTACAATATGCCTTAAAATTTGAATAAGTTCCAATTTCATCATAACTGTGTAATGTAACTAAGCATTCCCACACTCCTTTCATTGTAGTTCTTGGAATAGATATCTTGGTGTTAATCTCATCAATATATTTATCCAACATACTTGGTTTATCACGCGTTTTAGGTTTCCCTGCATAACCTTCATGATATTTTTTCACTGTTCTTGGATCTAAACCATATTTTCTTCCAAGTTCAGAATAGTTAGGCTTAGATCCAACAAGTTCAACAACTCTTAAATCAGCCATAAGTTCATCAACTCTTTTAAACATTTAAGTATCATCCTCCTAGGCTAAATGATACTTAGTATAGTATTAAAAAAGCTAATATAATTTTGTAGGATTTCTTACATTTTTATAGTGTCCTAATTCCTACATATTTATATTAGCTTTTCCATACAGATAGCTACCTAAATTGGTAGTTGTTTTACATTTAGCACATATTTATCAGCTAAGCTTCACATTGTATGAAGTATAATCTTTTCATATGAATAAAGTACTAGTAGCTGTATCTGGTGGTCCTGATTCAATGGCACTACTTGATATGGTTAAATCTAAATATGAAGTATATGTAGCACATGTTAACTATCATCATCGAGATAGTGCTATGCGTGATGAGAATATAGTTAAAGATTATTGTGCATCTTTTAATATACCTTTTTTTGTAAAGGACTATGTTGAGTGTTCAGGTGGCAATTTCCAAGAAAATGCTAGAGTATTTAGATATGAGTTCTTTAAAGAATTAATAGATAAATATAATCTAGACTATGTTTTAACTGCTCATCATAAAGATGATTTAATTGAAACATATTTGATGCAAATAAAGCGAGATAGTCATGTTTATTACTATGGTTTAAAAGAAGATGTAGAGGTCTTTGGTATTAGAATAGTTAGACCATTACTTAATTATACTAAGGCTGATTTAAAGAAGTATTGTGATAAACACTGTATTGTTTATGGCATAGATGAATCTAATCTAGGTAATGATTATACTCGTAATAAGATAAGACATGAAGTTATTGAGAAGATGACTCTATATGAAAAGGATGAATTAGTTAAAAGTATTAATTTATTAAATAGAGAAAATGAAATAAATAATAACTTATGTAGATCATTTATTAATAATAGAGATAGTATAAGTGTTGATGAATTTCTTACTTATTCTGATAAGATAAGACTTCTTAGAATGTTTATTGGTATTAGTATATCTAAAAGACAATGTTTAGATTTATTAAGGCAAATAAAACAGTCCAATGGTTTTGATATTCTAATAGAAGATAGATACTTATGTAAGGAATATGGTTATCTTAAGGTTTATTTAAAAGAAGATGATTACTTATTTGTATTAGATGATATTAACTATATTAGTAATAATCATTTTAAATTAGCTACCAGCGGCAGCAGGTTCGAATCCATATGTTTAAGTAA
>CAVBAX010000149.1:0-3587 GCA_963593105.1 Candidatus Methanomethylophilaceae archaeon
AGACATTCCCACAAAGTGATAAGGTAAATCATAGAAAGATTACATTTCACAATCGTTATGGCATTACACTAGCAGCTGATATGTATATGCCTAAAAATGCTTCAGGTAAGTTAGCCGCAATTGCGGTATGTGGACCATTTGGTGCTGTAAAGGAACAATGCTCTGGCCTTTATGCACAAACCATGGCCGAAAAAGGTTTTCTAACAATTGCCTTTGATCCTTCCTTTACTGGAGAAAGTGGTGGTATACCAAGATATATGGCATCTCCTGATATAAACACTGAAGATTTTATGGCAGCTGTTGATTTCCTTTCTGTCCAAGATAATGTTGATGCAGATAAAATCGGAATCATTGGAATTTGCGGATGGGGTGGCATGGCACTTAATGCTGCAGCACTTGATACAAGAATCAAGGCTACTGTTGCCTCTACAATGTATGATATGGCTAGAGTAAACGCAAAAGGGTACTTTGATAGCGAGGATTCAAAAGAAGCTCGATACGCAAAGAAAAAAGCTCTAAATGAACTTAGAAGTAAAGAGTATCTTAGTGGTCAATACTCAAAAGCAGGCGGATGTTTGCCACTTCCTGTACCTGAAGATGTACCTTTCTTTGTGAAAGATTATAGCGAGTATTATAAAGGTAGAAGCTATCACAAAAGAAGTCTTAACTCAAATGAAGGCTTCAATAGTATTGGTTGCCAATCCTTCATGAACCAACCGATTTTGTGTTACAGCAATGAAATTAGAAGTGCTGTACTTATCATGCATGGTGATAAGGCTCATAGCTATTACTTTGGAAAAGATGCCTACAAGAATATGATCAAAGATAACGAATATGCAGACAATAAAGAATTCCTATCTATTCCAGGTGCTGTTCATACAGATTTATATGATAATTTGGATGTAATTCCTTTTGAAAAGCTAAAGGATTTCTTTATGAAAAATATGAAATAAAATATTTAAAATAAATCAAAACCCATCTTCACTATAATGATTTAGTCAAAATAGTTAATGATGGGTATTATAATATCTATGACTTAGGGCGATTAAGTCTTAAAATATTATTATGTGAGGAGGTGAATTGTGTGAAAAATCTAAATGAATTATACGATGAAATTGTTGCCTGTGAAGAATTGAAAAAAGAATTTGTATCACTAGATACTACAGAAAAGGTTGCATCGTTTGTTGCAACATATGGTTGTGATGCAACATTGGAAGATATTAATAATTTCTTTAAAGAAAAGCTAAACGCTGTTGGTGAACTAAGTGATGAACAACTCGATCAAGTATCAGGTGGTGTCAGATCGCTTTGCATTCCTCTTGCGTATATTCCTGTGCCACCTTTTAAATAGGCGCTTTTAAAAGAGCTATAAACTTACTATAAACTCGTATCTAAAGGTGCGGGTTTTTAATTTGATTAAGTTCCTTCTTTAAATGTATATTATCTTCAATAACGATAATTCCTTAACAAAGCAAGGATTTGTTACTTGTTTAAACGCTAAATTATCACTATTCTTATTGTGATTTCTTAATTTAGAATCCTTTTTTAAATTTATTCAATTTATAATAGAAACGTTAAAACATATACATAATGTTGAAAAACAAGTAAAGTGAGGTATCTTGTCAATCACCAATCACCTAAAGGTAATTGGCTTGTAACTATCCAGTAGTACTAACGATTAATATTAATCTCCTACCTTTATACAAGTATTATTAAATATTAATAATATAGTGATGTTACATAAGGGTGATTGACATCACCCCTTATAGTAGAGTTTACTCTACTATAACTGGTACTTTATTATCTATAAGATAATTTATTCCCATTTGATGTAAATTCATTGCGGCAATTCGATCATCATTTGATTTATAGCCACAATTTTTACAAGTAAATAAGTGAATCTTTTTATTACGATTGGATTTATCTATACAACCGCACATTGGACAAGTTTGGCTTGTGTATCTAGGATCTACTTTAATAACTTTAGATTCATTTAATTTAGCTTTATATATTAGTTTTTGTTCTAAGTCATAATAAGACCAAGATACACTAACATATCTATCTTTTACTCTAACTTTCTCAGTTGCCTTTCTTATTCCCTTTAAATCTTCTAAGACAAATAGGCTATGTTTAGGATTACTATTTACGAGTGCCTTTGATATTTGATGATTCACATCTTTCATCCAACGGTTTTCTCTTTGACCTATAGCCTTTAGTCTTTTTCTAGAAGAAGGGGTCTTTACAAGTTGCAGCTGTTTTCTAAGCTTAGAGTACTTAGCTCTTTTTTGTTTAATGGCTTTACCACTTATTAACTTTGTTTTATGTTTACTATCATAAGTAGCTACTACAAAATTAATACCTCTATCTATTCCTACTACATTACAAATATCATCTAATTTAGTTTCATTAACTGTAATAATAATTGGTATATGTAAGAAATACTTATTGTGTTTATATACTAGTTTAGAAGTACCAAACTTATATAAATCACTATTAAAGTATTTATCAAATCCCTTAGAGTAGTAATTAAATTTAATTCTTCCATTTAAGGTATTAATAGAAAACATATTCTTATTTAAAGAATAATCTCTATTCCATACAAGATCATATTGAGGCTTTTTAAAAGAAGGCTTAATCCATTTATTATCATTTTCAAGTATTGTCTTATATCTAGCTATCACACTTTTTAATACTGATTGAGCCATTTGGGATTTAAGATTAAACTTATTTCTTAAGTCTGAATATAATGCTTTATTTAAAGAAAATTGTTTTAAATCATGAGTCTTAAATACATAATCAGAAACATAGTTACAAGCTCTCTTATAAGCATGCATAGTATCATCTAATAATTGCTTATCATTATCATCATTTACCATTATTTGTATCTTACTAGTAATTGTAACCTGTTCCATTGAATGTTCTCCTTTCACTAAGTATATTATATCATAATAGCTAGTGAAAAATTATTTTTAGGGGGCATAATGGAGAATAGATACAATAAAAAAATAGAAGAAAATATAATTTGAAAGTGCATATTGTGCTAGTAATAAAATATCGAATTCTTATATTAATAACGATTTAAAAATCAAAATATTAGATATTTGTAATAACAATAATTATCAAATTATAGCTATGGAAACCGATAAAGACCATATACATTTATTGTTGTGTTATGATACAACAACTTGTGTTGTAGATATCATCAAAAAATTAAAACAAGAAACAACATATTATCTTTGGCAAAAATATTACAATTTACTTATTAAACAATATTGGAAGAAAAAGATATTTTGGCCAGAAGTGTTATTTTGTGTGCAGTATAGGAGAAGTTTCTGCAACCACGATTCAAAAATATATTGAAAATCAAGGATAATAAGACTTCCTTTCACCACCTAAAGGTAGTGGGTTTCCGTCCTAAAAGTTTTTATGAAAAAACAACAGCAAAAATAAAGAGCATTAAAACCATCATTTATACACTTTATATACAATGTATATGCAAAATACTATACTACAAATGAGGTGATAACTATGTCGATGATGAATTTAAGAATTGATGAAAAAGACAAGAAAGAATTTAATGATTTATG
>CAVBAX010000150.1:0-3557 GCA_963593105.1 Candidatus Methanomethylophilaceae archaeon
TTAATATATAACAGCATCACTAGTTGTAAAACCTTCTAATGAATCTTGTTTTGTTTGGATACAAATGTAAGAAATTTCTTCTTCATTTGACGCAAAGAATTGTCTTTTAGCAGTAGGGGAAATTCTTAACCAATCTCCAGCTACAAGACTTATTTCTTCACCATCAATCAAAGCTTTACCTTTGCCTGCAATAATACCATATACTTCTTCGTTTTGTTTGTGTGAGTGTACAAAAGGAACATTTGTGCCTGCTGGAAGTTTGTTAATGCTGATTTCAGCTCCTGTTAAAGTTAAAACATCATGTAGTTCAACTCTGCCCCCATTTCCAATGTTTGTTTTTGAATAATTTGTCATACTTTTTCCTCCATTGTCTTTTGACAAATACATATTAAAATGAGATACATTCAAAAATAAGTACGCACTTTTTTGTAACTGCACATTCAAAAATGAGTGTGTTATAATTTCATTAAATTAAGAGGTATTAATATATGAAAACAAAAGATGAACTCCCTGTTTGTCCTGTGGCTACCGCGGTATCGCTTGTTGGTGGCAAATGGAAATTATTAATTATAAGAAACTTAAGAGTACGTCCATGGCGCTTTAATGAGCTTCAAAGAGATTTAGAAGGCATATCGCAAAAAGTATTAACTGATAGTTTAAGACAAATGATAGATGATGGACTAGTATATCGTCATGATTATCAAGAAATGCCACCAAGAGTTGATTATAGTCTTACAAAACTTGGTGAAAATTTATTGCCAATTATTGATGCGCTTGCTGATTTTGGCAATTATTACAAAACAGTTGTTAAATAAAAATGTTATCTAATAGCTAAAATAACACTTATAAATAAAGAAAATGATGCTTTATAAAGTTATTAAAGTGTTAAAACAAATCTATATGTCAAAATTTTTGTAATATTTGCGTAAAGTTATAAAAATGCTTTGAATAAGTAGATATCATGCATTAAAATAATTAGATGGACTAAAGAGGTATTGCCATGACAATTAAAGAATCAGCTGAAAGTTATATTGTAGAACTTCTTAAAAATTCAAATATTGAAGATGAAGAAATAAGAAGGGTATTAGAAGAAAAACACGATAGTGAACAATTTTTAAAATTAATTGCACCAAAATATATGGGTGTTTATATTGTTGACCGTAAGACTGATTTGTTTAAAGATATCTTAGGACCAGGCTATTTTAGAAAAATGCTTAAAGAGAAAAATGGTAAATACTTAGATGCTTTAAGAGTCTATTGTGAACAACTTGTTGTTGAAAGTGATAAGTCTAAATTCAAGCCTTTATTTGACTATAATTTTTTATATGATTATATAAACCAAAATCAAACTTACGAGATTACTTATAAGAAAAACGATGGTGTTAATGTAAGATTACAAATATCTTCTTATTCAAGTGAAGAAAATGATAAAGATAGATCAATTTGGGTATATATAAATGAAGATTTAGATGAAAGAACAAGACGTATTGAAAGACAAAGAAAAGTAATTTATGGCTTAGCTAGAGAATATTCAAGTGTATGGCTAATTGATTCTAAAACTTTAATTGGTAATTTAATTAGAACTGAACAAGATAGTGAAGCTATGAATGATGGCTTCATTTATAATGATGCTAGCTATAATTATTCAGCTAAAATACTTGATTATGCCAATAAATATGTATGCGATGAATCAAGAGATGAATTTAAAGAAAAAACTAATATAGATAATATTTTAAAAGAACTTGAAAAAGAAGGTAGCTATAAGATTGTCTATAAAAGATTTCATGAGGGCAAAGAAGAATACTATCAATTAGAATTTATAACTGCTGATGATATTTCTAATAGTTTTATTATGGCTTTTAAAAACGTTAATGATGTATTGCTTGAAGAAAAAGAAAAAAATGAAGCTTTAAAAATGGCTTTATTATCCGCAGAACATGCCAATGAGGCTAAGACAAGGTTTTTAAATAGTATCTCTCATGATATCAGAACACCAATGAATGCTATTGTTGGCTTTACTGCACTAGCTAGAAGAGATATTAAAAACGAAGAAAAAGTACAAGATTATTTAAAGAAAATTACTACTTCAAGTGATCATTTACTATCTTTGATAAATGATGTATTAGATATGTCTAGAATTGAAAGTGGCAAGATGAAAATCGAAGAAAAAGAAGTTCATCTGCCAGATGTTTTTCATGATTTAAGAACAATTATGCAACCAGATGTTGCCTCTAAAGGTATCGACTTATTCTTTGATACAATAGGTGTAATTAATGAAGATGTAATATGTGATAGATTAAGATTAAATCAAGTAATGATTAATCTATTAAATAATGCCATTAAGTTTACACCAAATGGAGGTACAGTGGCTGTTCGTCTAATTCAAAAGCCTACTAAGCATAAGGGTTTTGCTCAATATGAAATACATGTAAAAGATAATGGTATAGGTATGTCTGAAGAATTTCAAAAGCATGTTTTTGATGCTTTTACAAGAGAAGAATCTTCTACGGTAAACAAGATTCAAGGCTCAGGTTTAGGTATGGCTATTACCAAAAACATTATCAATTTAATGAATGGTTCCATTATTGTTAATAGTAAGCCAAATCTAGGAACTGAATTTATTGTTGAACTAGAATTTAGATTAAGTAATAATCCAATTGTTTATGAAAAAATAGATGAACTACAAAATGTAAGAGCACTAGTAGTTGATGATGATATGAACTCTTGTTGTTCAATATCGGAAATGTTAAGTGATATTGGCCTAAGATCTGATTGGACTACAAGTGGTAAAGAAGCGATTGTTAGAACTAAGTTTGCCCTTAGTAGAAATGACGGCTATGGTGTATATGTAATTGATTTAAGTATGCCTAATATGAATGGTATAGAAACGGTAAGACAAGTTAGACAAATAATAGGTGAGGATACACCAATTATCATTATGACTGCTTATGATTATAGCGATATTGAAGAAGAGGCCTATAGATTAGGTGTTACAGCTTTTTGTTCAAAGCCAATCTTTATGTCTGAATTAAGAAATGCCTTATCTAAACCGTTTAAAGTTGTAGCTAAAAAAGAAAATAAAGAAGATGATTATAGTCTATTAATTGGCAAGAAGGTCTTACTTGTTGAAGATAATCAACTAAATCAAGAAGTCGCTATTGAACTTTTAAAAGATACTGGATTAATTGTTGATGTATGTGATGATGGTGATATCGCACTAGCAAAGATGCGCTATGCTAATAAAAGAGAATATGATTGTATTTTAATGGATATTCAAATGCCTAGAATGGATGGTTTTACCGCAACAAGAGAAATAAGAACATTAGCTAATTCTGAAGTAGCTAATACACCAATTATTGCGCTAACAGCTGATGCTTTTACCGAAACTAAAAAGGCTGCACTTGAAGCTGGTATGAATGGACATATTTGCAAACCTTTAAATATTGCTGAGGTGCTTGAAACAATTAAAAATGTCATAAATTAAAAACCAAGATTAATCTTGGTTTTTTTATCCCCCTTGGGGCTTGTGAATAATCCTTAAATATGAGAAAAATATG
>CAVBAX010000151.1:0-3521 GCA_963593105.1 Candidatus Methanomethylophilaceae archaeon
TGCTGGTGTCACAATGAAATGTTCCTTTGTGAAATGTTTTATGTTACCTGTTATCAAATAAGGTGAGTCCTCTTTCTTTTCTAAAACTATTTCATAGAATGGAACATCCTTAGGATCTGGTAATTCAATTCCTTCTTGATTTGGTTTTACCAAAATGCCGTATTTTTCTATCGTAGAAAGTAGATACTCTACTAACTCTGGCAAAAAATTAAATTTTCTGCGATACATCACTTCCCTGTATTCAGACATTGTTACATTACTATATAAAGGGATTATATCGCCAGCAAGCATCCTTTCAACAACTTGTACTGTAGCACTGTCGTTATTTTTAGAAAGCAAAGCTGATATCAAAACATTGGTATCAATCACCGCATAAAATTTCATAGATTGTCTTTTTTACGCACAGCATTAATCTCTTCATTGATTTCTTCTAAGCTCATATCAGACAATCCATCTTCAATAGCTTTGTTTCGAATTGCATTAAACGCAGCTAATGCTCCTTCTCTTGTGATTTCTGTTTTTCCTTCCGAAATCTCAAAAGGTATCTTTCTTTCTCTAACGACCGCTCTTGCGAATACATTGATTGCGGTAGACATATTCATACCAAAAGTTTCGCACAAGTCAGCGAACTGATCCTTAAGTTTATCATCCATACGTACACTAAATGTTGACTGAGCCATTATAGCACCTCCCATTTTATTTCATTTATATTTTAATCTAATTGTGTTAATAATTCAAATAAATCAAACATATTAGGTGCATATTATTATGAATTTGAACATAAAAGCGTTTATTAATTCATGTATATCTTAAACTTCCCAAAATTTTTATGCATCTATCAAATTTGTCTTCATTAATCTTATCCTCTTGATAATGGCACTTTAAAAATAAGCAATATCAGTGAAAAATTGATACTATCTATATATAGTTATTTTTTTACACTTAATATGAAAGATAAAAAAATAACATGTAATTAGAGTCCAAAAAAACGTCCGCATGCCCATTCCTACATATTTATATTAGCTTTTCCACCTTTTCCCAGAATATTTTTTCCACATCAACGGTAAAACGATAGTTTCTGCTTGCCTGAAGGCTTGTGGAACTGTTTACTTGCAAGTGAGGCAATCACAATGCGGTGGCAAGGAATCCACTTTGCCTACAGTCCAATCTCAAGTCTTATTTCTTGACGTATATAATTTCTGTTAAATATATGAGGATAGAAGAAATTTATTTGTACATTGTTTTTATCATATTAATCCATGCCGTCATCTAGAAGTTGTTAAAGAGAACATTCAAGTCTTCCTTTACTTGAGGCACAAAAGTCTCACTAAGTGTTTCTCATGTCATTTATCTTATTTATTCATCTTCATCAATTGGAAAACTAATTTCTGGATATATCCAGCCAAGAATCAAAAGATTTCTTATCGTACTTTTTATTTCATCTTCTTTCTCATTTATCCAATGTTTCTTCCAATCAAGCACATAATTAAAAACATCCTGTTCTGTTACTATATTATTAACTTTCTTAAGTTCATCATACGCAAACATTACCGTCGCCATCATTTCAGCCTGATTTGTATTCTTAATACGGCAGAATAAATCAACTGTCTTCTCTAGGCATTGTAATTCTTCATCAGAATACAGCGCTTTGTCAAACACAAAGTTTTTTGTGACATGCGTTTCCACCATTTTTTGACCATGGTTTTGCGTTTCAATCATTAAATTTGCATTAGATAAAGCCATAATACTGTCTTTGACTTGTGCGGAATATGGTCCATAATTAGCTTTAGTAAAAGTAAATCCCGTTTCAACACCTAATCTAGTAAGTACATAACAAATTTTTTGAAATATAACTCTACCAACATGCAATGAATATTGTTGTTTATTTATTTGATCAACTACTTCCAAAATTAAAAGCCATTTATTATTAAAAGGAATACTTCTTACACCTTTATTTGTTTCATGGTTGATATCCACTTTTTTTAGAAAATCTAATGATAACTTTTCCTTTGGGGTGCCAAAAGGAGCGTAAATTTCAATTTCTATAGGTAAATCTTTTAACTCTTGATACATTTTGGGACCAACATCATCCCAACTTAGACCACCATTCCCACAGCCAAGTGGTGGAAAGGCAATTGAAGTAATACCTAATTCCTTATAAGATTTTTTAAACCAATCTAATCCATCAACAATATAGGAAAACTTTGAAGGAGATCGCCAATTATCTTTGGTAGGGAAGTTAATAATAGAAGTTCCAGTTAAATCACGATAAATATAAGGTTGTCCAGGCTTTACTTTGTGCCCCTTACAAAGAGTTTGATATTCATCAAACATAGATGGATACTTTTTCTTAAACTCAGCAGCGATACCTTTGCCCATAACGCCTACGCAGTTTACAGTATTAACTAACGTATCGCATTTACTATCAAAAATATTTCCTATTAATACTTTCATTGACATCACCCCTTACAAAAGAATACATTTGGATTTACAACAATTTTCTTTTGAAAACCTCTTTCTCTTAAATCACATTCTGTCCTTTTATTCACAACATAAGCGCCTACAATATATTCGTAATCAATCTTACCTAGAACCAACACTTCAGCACACTTGATTCGCTTTTTTATCAGTTTCCTACAACAATCATCATCATCCCAATATTCATCATATATTTGATTAAAATCTAATTTAGAAATACCATCTATAGGTGAATAAAAACGACTATATTCACTCGCTGCATTGCCATCAGTTATAACGGTGTCTTGTAAATCTAAAATCGAGGAGGAAATCGCTAATACGCATAATGATTGTGCAATATCTTTCCTTTTATACATCATAGGATTACGTGGATCAAAATATGCATTTGCGTAATAGTGAAGCGGCTTAGCACCTGGAATATTCATTGTTTCTCTTTTGCCTTGTACATCAGGCATCGCAATAGATTCATGTTTTATTTTTATTGCCCAATTATAAGAAAGGATGCCATAACAAATTACAGAAGAAATATTCTCAATCGGTTGAATGTTAAACACATTTTTTCTTCCTGTTTTATTAAAAAATAACTGACTCGGAGTAACCATATTAATCCATACCTCTATTTTTTTAAGTGCCCATATTATATCACGATAGCATGGTACATTAGTTTTACGCTCTACACCATATTTCAAGTGCATACTTGTTCATACGTTCCTTACTCCATTCATCAGTATGGCTGGAATTTTATCAATTCATTTTCAAGGGTTCGAAAGATTGAAGTCTAGATTACATTCACAATCAGCTATTAATCTTCCAATAACCTTTTCGGTCTGATCCAATTCGTTCTATGATATTCTTTTCACGTAATGATTTTAAATAATTGGATATAGATTTTCTGCTTACTTTCATTCTTTCAGCTAATACTAGCATTGTTAATCCTGGATCCTCATAAAGGAGTTCCAGTACTCTCTTTTCCTTATCAGTCACCCTATCAGTCACCCTATCAGTCACCCTATCAGTCACCCTATCAGTCACCTTAACAATGC
>CAVBAX010000152.1:0-3431 GCA_963593105.1 Candidatus Methanomethylophilaceae archaeon
GTTCTAGTATCGCAACTCTAACAATTTGACATCCCGCTTCTTCTAACTGTTTAATTTGTTTTATTGTAGCGTCAACATCTTTGGTTTTAGTGTTAGTCATTGATTGAATGACTACTTTATTTTGACCGCCAATCTTAACACCACCAACATTTATGGGTCTAGTTGTTTCTCTTCTTATCATACTTGTTTCTCCAATGCCTTTATTATCTCATCAACTTTGGATTCATCGCCAGCTAATATTCCTTCTTTTACACAACAATCGATATGATTTTTTAAAATAAGATTATTGGTTTTTTTTAACAAAGATCTAGTTGCGGATAATTGATCTGAAACATCTAGGCAATAGCGGTCTTCATCAATCATTTTGATGATGCCGTCAAGTTGGCCTCTTGCGATATTTAGGTATTTTTTAATTTTTTCTTTATCTTTAGTCATTAATTATTTCCTTGACTTCATATCCAGCATCTTCAATAGCGTTTTTGATTGTTTCATCATCTAGTGAAGTGTTTTTGATATAAGCCTTTTTATCTTGCAAAGACACCATAACTTCACAACCCAGTGCACTTAATGCTTCTTGGACATGTCTAACACAATTTTTGCACATCATTCCTTCTACTAATACAGTTTTGTTCATAAATTTTATTTCCTCCTTTTTAACATTTTTAATTCTAAGGGCATTGGCTAATACAAACATTGAAGATACCCACATGGCTACAGCACCAATCATTGGATTAAGTTTTAGTCCATAACTATTATAGAAAATTCCGGCTGCGATGGGGATGCAAACTGTGTTATAGCCTAAAGCCCAAAATAGATTTTCTTTAATGATACGATATGTTTTTTTGCTTAAGTCATACAGAAATGAAATATCATTCAAATCATTTTTCATAAGTATTACATCACTACTTGCACTGGCAATATCACTAGCGCTTTTTATTGATATTGAGACATCAGCAGCCGATAGAGCAATCGAGTCATTAACACCATCGCCAACCATGGCAATTTTGCCTTGTTTTTTTTCTTTTAAAACTAGGGCATTTTTATCTTCTGGTTTTACTTGAGCAAGATAGTTTTCAATGCCTAAGATATTAGAAATCTTTTTGGCTGCGATGTTATTATCACCAGTACACATGATTGGTTTGATGTTTCTTTTCTTTAAATTATTAATCGCAATCTTAGAAGTATCTCTTAAAATATCAGTAATATAGACAATGCCCATTAATTTATTGTTTTTGTTTAGGGCGATGTAAGAATAATTATTCAAAGTTGCATAGTTTAAATATTCTTCTGGAATATTTTTAATTAACTTATTATTGCCTAATAAGTAAGTATCGTTATCTTTTATAGCTTTAACGCCTTCCCCTGCAATAAATTCGCTAGAATCAAATATGATATTGCCATCTGGATATTTTTTTAAGATAGCTTTTGCGATAGGATGGTTTTGGCTTTGTTCTAAAGATGATAAACAATTGATGAAATCATCATCTAATATTTTTGTTTCAACAACATTTAAATCGTTTTTAGTTAAAGTACCGGTCTTATCAAAGATAACAGTATTAAGTTTTCCTGCTACTTCTAATATTTCTGGTTTTTTAATTAAAACACCCATTGAAGCACTTTTGCCTGTTGCTACTGCGATGGCGGCGGGTGTAGCTAAGCCAAGGGCACAAGGGCAACTTATAACTAGAACTGATAGGGCAAAGTTTAAACTAAGTTCCAAGTTTTTAGAGACAACTAGCCAAACAATTAAAGTAACTAAAGAAATACCTATTACGCCAAAGACAAAGTATTTAGAGATAGTATCAGCAAATCTTTCGATAGGAATTTTTTCATTACTTGCTTGTTTAGTTAGATTGATAATCTTAGATAAAACAGTAGTGCTTTCACTTTTACTGATTTGAACATTGATAGTACCATTGGTGTTAATGGTGCCACCGATTACTTCATCATTAATGTTTTTTGAAACTGGTAATGATTCACCTGTAATCATTGATTCATCAACACTTGAGCTACCACTTATAACAATTCCATCTCTTGGAATAGATTCACCAGGTTTAACTACTACAATATCATTCTTTTTTAAATCATTAATTGATATAGTTACTTCTTTGCCATCTAAAAACAGATGAGCATTCATTGGGATTAGGGTAGCTAGACCTCTTATAATTTTAGTGGTTTTAGCTTTGGTGTTACCTTCAATATATTTGCCAAGGCTGACAATAGTAATAGTCATTGCAGCTGTTTCAAAATAAAGGTTATAAGACATATCTCCTAGATTTATCTTATATAGTGCCCATAAAGAATAAAGAAAAGAAACGCTGCTTGATAAGGCAACTAAGCTATCCATATTAGGGCTTAAAGAAAATAAAGCCTTAAATCCTGATTTAAAGATATGAAAGTTGATGATGATGACAACAAGTGATAGTATCATTTGCCAAAGTTGAGATCTAGTAGCACCAACCATCATCATTGAATCAATATCATCATGTCCCATATGTCCCATCGTCAGATACATTAATATGGCGCATAAAATTATTGAAACAATTAAATAAAGCTTATCTTTATTAAATTGTTTTTCTTTATTTAAAAGAAGTTTGTATCCAGCATTATCTATAGCTTTTGATAGATCTTCCTCTTTTATTTTGTTTTCATCATAGGTGATATGCACCTCATTATCTAAAAGATTTACAATGGCATTATCTACGCCATCTAATTTATTAAGAGCTTTTTCAACATTAGCTTTGCAGATAACACAAGTCATGCCCTTTACTTCATATGTTTTTTCCATAATATACCTCATACCCCTATAGGGTATTTTTATTGTATTTCCAATAAATTAAAAATTCAATAGTTTAGTATAATTATGCTATGGCAAGCTTATTGTATATAAGAAGTGTAAATACTTTATTATCTAGTATGTGTACCATACCTGCTTTAGTAAAAAAATGTAAAGAACTAGGTTGTGGGGCAATTGGACTGGTTGATAAAAATGTACTGTCTGGTGCGATGAGTTTTTATAATGAATGTCAAAAAGAAAATATTAAGCCAATACTAGGACTAGAGGTTGATGTCAAACTTGAACAAAGGAAGATGGGTGTCATTTTGTATGCCAAGGATGATATAGGTTTTTCTAACCTTATGAAACTTTCTTCTTTAATATGTACAAGAAGTGAAAAAGAAATTGATATTGAGACTTTAAATAAATATAAGAATCATAATTTTTTAGTTCTTAAATCAGATGATATGCCTTTATCTATTGCTTATTTAAATTCAGATGATTTAGATGAAGCTTTAAAAAGACAAAATGAATTATTTGGTGAATATTTGGTTGGTTTTGTTAATCATGATTATGCGTTTAATTTAAAAAGAGATAACGAACTTAGACCTTTTTTAAAAAAGAATAATATTTCTATTGTTGCCTTGTCTTTGTG
>CAVBAX010000153.1:0-3425 GCA_963593105.1 Candidatus Methanomethylophilaceae archaeon
TTTTATAGATACTGACGCTTTTATTGATGGCACTAAATTTGAAGCTGATGCCAACTTTGCACTTTTCAGCAACATTATTAAATGTAATGATAGTCACCAGTATTAACATCATCTAATTAAAGCGGATCAAAATCTTCATTAGTCACTTCTAGATACAACTCTATGATATTCATCAAAACTTTTAACATTATATTAACATTGTGCTAACATTATACGAACATTATACAAGCATTATAAATCCCTTTATTTAAGGGCGCTTTGCATATTTTCATTTATAAAAATGACCAGTATTTTTGCCTAGAATTATACAAGGTTAATAATGTTTTTAAAACGATGTTTTAAAAAGCGAATCAATTAAAGTTCTCTTTTATTCCATCAACACGCATTTTTTGCTTGTTGTTATTTTTATAACAATATTTCAATGGTTGTTGGAACTTATACCTTTGAAGAAGTTGAAAAGGTTACTACAGATGTTATTGAAAATTCTGATTCTAATAATCTTGATGTAAGCGTAATTACCAAAAAAGTATTTGAATTGTTATCAAAAGGTAAAACTAAAACTAAAAAGGTACCTTCTAAGCAAAAAATAACTAAAGCTGAGATGTTAAATTATGTGCTCAACAATTAAAAAGAGAACATTTTAGATTCTCTTATATTAAGGTAATGGAGCTCCCATTACCTTTATTATTGTAGATTAACATTTTAAGTTGTAAATTTACAACATTTTGTTAAGTTCCAATTTAAAATGCGACAAGATGCCTATATATTGGCATTTTTTATCTAGAAATTACAATTTAAAATGCGATATAGAAAAATAATTATGCAATTTTTATCAATTTAGTGACAACTTAAAATGCAACAAGTTATAAAATATCCCATTTTCGCCTTGTAATTTTGACAATACAAACATTATAGGAACTAATATAAACTATCTAGATTGTACTTTTTCTAGCAGAGCTTCCTGTAGTGTTTTCGAAAAATTGATGCCTTGTTCTAAAGCCGCTTTATTTAACCAAGCAGGAATAGTGAGAGTTTTTCTTACCGACTTCTCAAAGTTAGCTTTTGCATAAGTTTCCACATCAACGGATACCATATTTACAAAAGCCTCCCCTACAGGCTCATCAGGAGAAACTTCTTTTGAGACCGCAACAGGATCTATATCCGTAAGATTGGAAGGTTCAGGAATTGTCTCGCCATCGTTTTTACAAGAATGAAGATATGCAGCAAGACACTCAACTGCCATTTCCATGGCCTCTTTTAAACTATCGCCCTGTGTTGCAAGATAATTCAAATCAGGAAAGATAACTGAATAACCATCATCTTCTTTGTAAAAACAAGCTGGATACATAGATAACATTATTTATACCTCCTTATGACAGTGAAATGGCAAGGGCTTATTTAAGCCCTGCCTGTTTCCTGATGGAATCTTCAGTCCTTTTATTCAGATCTTTACCCTTATGAAAAGGGATAGTGACCTTACCTGGTTTTATAGGGTGTATGTATTGTCGATGTGAGCCTTTTTGCTCTTTAAACACCCACCCATCAGCAAGGATTAGTTTTTCCATCTCTCTAGGTTTCAGTGGCATACCGCTTTCCTCCTAGCAAAGATATAATATCATGCAACACGCACGATTTCAATGCGCATTATTATTATATGCATTTAACCAATTCTGTTAAAACTATAATTTTTTTAGTTGGTTCAATTTTGGTAAAGCGTTCGTATAGAGCTATTATGAAAAAGGAGTAGAACTTTTTCCTACTCCTGGTATATTGCATAATAGTTGTAAATTTATCTTCCTTGTATTTTTCTTTTGTCTCTGTTTAAGTTGTCTTGTCGCATTTTAAGTTGTAAATTTACAACATTTATTCCTTGTTATCTAGATGGAGAACTCTGCTTCTTATTTCATCTGTTCTACCTTGATTCCAGTAGTGAGACCCTAAATAACCACAAGTTCTTCTAGTTACTTGCATCTTATTTTGATCTCTGTTTTTACAATTTGGGCATTCCCAAACAAGCTTATGTGTCTTTTCATCTTCAACAACAACAATTTCACCATCGTAACCACAATTCATACAATAATCAGACTTAGTATTAAGCTCACCATACATTGTATGCTCATACATATATTTAATTACTTCAATGATAGCTTCCACATTATTTTGTAGATTTGGTGTTTCAATATAGATAACATTGCCACCTGGAGAAAGTTCTTGGAACTTACCATCAATATCCAACTTATCAAACGCATCGATATTTTGGAAAACAGGCGTATGAGATGAATTAGTTACATAATCTCTATCATGACCATCAAGCTTTACAAAGACATCTTCGCCAAACTTCTTTTTAGCCATCTTGGCAAACTTATAAGTGGTTGTCTCAAGTGGTGTGCCATATACTGAATAATCAATATTTTCTTCTTTTTTCCACTTATTACACTTATCATTTAAATAATTCATGACCTTCATGCCAAACTCTTCACCTTCTTTATCAGTAAGATTTAGCCCAGTCATATACTTAACACATTCATAAAGTGCTGCATAACCCAAAGATGCTGTTGCATAACCCCCATAGATTAGCTTCTCTAACTTTTCATGTGGTCTAAGTCTAGCCAAAGCACCATGTTGCCATAAAATTGGTGCTACATCACTTGTAGCACTAGCAAGTCTATTAATTCTAACCTTAAGGCCAGAATGACATAGTTCAGTTCTTTCATCCATTAACTTCCAGAATTCACTTTCATTTCTATTTGAACTTAAAGCTGCATCAAATAAGTTTATTGTACATACGCCACAATTAAATCTACCCCAATACTTACCCTTATTTGGATTATAATTTAAAGCATTTGCTGGATTACCCTCAATTCTATCTGGTGTTAAGAAAGATCTACAACCCATTGGGCCATAACAATCACCAACACCAAACTTGTTAATCTTAAGCTTCTTCATCATCTTTTCTGATACATAATCAGGCACAAGACGCTTTGCCGAACACTTAGCAGATAACTCAGTTAAATACCAATATTTAGAATCCTCAGTTATATTATCTTCTTCTAAAACATAAAGAAGTTTAGGGAAAGATTGCGTAACATATACACCCTTTTCATTCTTTAAGCCTTGAATCCTTTGTTTCAAGAATTCCTCAATAACCATAGCTAACTCATCTTTATATTCATCTGTTTCATTTAGATACATGAACACTGAACAGAAAGGTGATTGACCATTTGTAGAAGACATTGAATTAATTTGATAATTGAAAGTTTGAACACCATCTTCAACTTCTTTTTTAGTTTGACAAACGGCATATCTATAAGCGTCTTTATTTTGTTTATAAATTTCAGAGTCCATTCTTAAATCTTCGTATAATTCAGGGTTTAATTCTTGCTCGCAAATATTTTTAATGAAGAATTTATAGTGTCTGTAAAAAC
>CAVBAX010000154.1:0-3419 GCA_963593105.1 Candidatus Methanomethylophilaceae archaeon
AAAAAAGGCTGCCTTAGTCTAATAGACCAAAGTAGCCCTCTTAAATACAATTATATTTTGATTAACTAAATTTTATCTAATCATTCATGTTCTTCAAACAATTTATAGATTTGAGATACTGGTTGATGAGTTGAAATAGCAGTAATCAACTTAGATAACATTAAACCAACACTTAATTGTTTAACCTTAGTTGTCTTAGCCTTCTTTTCATCATCTAGTGGAATTGAATTAGTAACAATTACTTCCTTGATACAAGAGTTTTCAATTCTCTCAAGTGCTGGACCTGAGAAAACACCATGAGCTAAACATACATAAACATCTTTAGCACCAAACTTCTTTAAGATTTCACATGCCGCAACAAGTGAACCAGCTGTATCACAAATATCATCAACTACGATACAATCCTTACCATCTACATCACCAATAACGCTTTGTGCTTCACACACATTAGGTCTAGGACGTCTTTTATCAACAATAGCGATAGAAGTATCTAAAATATTAGCTAAATTTCTAGCTCTAGTTGCGCCACCATGGTCAGGAGATACAACTACCACATTTTCCATATTCCATCCCTTATTTAAGAAATATTGTCCCATCATAGGAATACTTGTTAAATCATCCGCAGGGAAAGAGAAGAAACCTTGAATTTGAGATGCATGCAAATCAATAGTAATAACTCTATTAGCACCAGCAGCAGCAAGTAAATCTGCAACAAGTCTAGCAGTAATAGGTTGTCTTGGCTTAGCCTTACGATCTTGTCTAGCATAACCAAAATAAGGAATAATACATTGAATCTCACTAGCGCTCGCTCTTTTTGCTGCATCAATCGCAACAAGAAGTTCCATCAATCTTTCATTAACTGGTTTATATGTACTTTGTACAAAATAAACTTGTTTTCCACGTACACTCTCACCAAACTCAACCAAAGTTTCACCATCTGCGAAATGATTGATTGAAATCTTACCAGGTTCAATACCTAGATAGCCGCAAATTTCATCAGCCAACTCTACATTACCTGTTAAGGCAAACACTCTTACATCTTCATTCATACTAATCTATCGCTCCCTCCTTAGTATATTTAAAGCCATAACCTTTTTTATTTTGTTGATACAAACGCGCTATTGCCAAATCGCCATTTTCAACATCCTTATCAATCGTTGAACCTGAAGCAACCACACAATATTCACCAATAAATATCGGCGCAATTAAATTAACACCATTGCCAATTTCACTATGATCTTTAATAGTAGTGATATTGTGACTTCCCTTTTTCATATTAACAGTAGTCACACTAGCACCAATATTTACATCATTTCCGATATTACTATCACCAATATAACTTAGATGTTCTATTCTAGATAAAACACCAACTTTACAATTAATTAACTTTACAAAAGAACCAATAGATACTTGTTTATCAAGTTTTGAATTAACTATATAAGCACTAGGACCTATATCGCAAGAATCATTTAATATACAATCTATAAGCTTAGAATCTAAAATCTTATTATCGTCACCTATCTTACAGTTTACAAATTGACTACCCCTATCAATTAGATTATTCTTACCAATACAAGTAGTACCACTTATTGAAACATAAGAACCAATAACTGTATTTTTATCAATAGTTACATCAATACCAATTGAAACCGTATTAGGCTCATGGATAATGACACCATTTTTAAGCATTTTACCAATAATACGATTTTTAATAATACTCCAAAACCTTGGAACATCATTTCTAGAACTAAAACGTCTAGCATTGTCTTTATCAATCTTTACTGGAACATACTTTAAAGATTCAAACTTAGAGATATCTGAATTATTCAAACAGAAACAAGGAATAATATCCTCATCATAGAAAACACCATTTTCACTGTCTAATAGTCTAAGATAATCCCTTTTCTTAATCAAAGGATAAAAAGGCGAAAGAAGTAAACATTTTCCTTCTCTATCTTTTAATTCTTCAATTACTTCTGCAATATTATTTCTTTTAATAACACCACTTACTTCCAAATTATATGGACCTACCAAAAATATTGAATCAACATCTAGACGATTAAGTTGCTTAATCGTATATTCAATAAGCATCTTATCATTTAGCCTTAAGCTTGCTAAATCATATTCTTTTTGGTCACTAAGAAATAAAACAGCGCTATTCATAAATCCTTACTTAATATTCTAGCATTATTTATTGCCTAATATTGCACAACTTCTTACAAAATAGCCTCTATTAAGCAGTTTTTTACGAAGTGAAGCAATTCTATAATAATTTTTATCAATCGTATAAACAGTTGAACCACTACCTGTTACCATCGCAAAATCAGCACCAGCTTTTAATAAATCAGATTTAGCCTTACTAATACCCTTACACAACTGGATAGCTGGTTTTTCTAAACTATTTTTAAGATATGGTTTAACTTCTAAACCTTGTTTTAGATTATTTAAAATTAAATCAACATCAGGATGTTCACAATCATTTATATCAAAGCGCTTATAACATTCCTTGGTTGAAACACCTCTTTTAGGCTTAACCAATAAAACATAATACTTATCTTTAATATCAATAAAAGAAAGCTTATCACCAAGTCCCTCTACTAGTGCTGGCTTATTGTAGTAATTAAATAAAACATCAGCACCAATCTTTAAACATAATTCTTTAATCTTTTCATCAGACAACATTAAATTATATTTAGTATTAAAAAAACGAATGATAGCCGCTCCATCAGTAGAACCCCCTGCAAGCCCAGCTTGAGTTGGAATCATCTTATTTAAGCTAATCTTGAAATTATCTTTAATATCAAACTCAGACTTCATTAAATTAACAGCCTTGACAATAGTATTATTCTCATCAAAGAAAATATAAGGACGATTAGACTCATATTCCATAGTATCGCTATAAAAAATATCCATCTCATCAAAAAAATCAAGAGGAACCATTATCATTTTTAGTTCATGATAACCATCATCTCTTTTACCAACAACATCTAATGCCAAATTAATCTTAGCGTATGCCTTAATTTTCATATGCCACCCCATACATCTTAATAAAAGTATCTAAATCAAGCTCTTGTGCCCTAACACTATCTTTTAAATTAAGTTCTTTATATATTTTAGAAATTGTATCACTATCTAAAAAACTCTTTAAATTATTATTTAAAGTCTTTCTTCTGTTGACAAAACAATTCTCAATAAACTCAAATAAGCCCTTCTCATATTCAAAATTACGCTTAAACTTAGGCGTAAAAGAAACAACAGCACTATCTACCTTAGGACTTGGATAAAAAACAGCCTTAGAAACATTCATCTCTAGTTTTACATCATAAAGATATTGAACAATAATACTAAGGGCATTATAGTCCTCACTTCCAACTTTCGCCTTAAAACGATCACATACTTCTTTTTGGACCATGACTGTA
>CAVBAX010000155.1:0-3404 GCA_963593105.1 Candidatus Methanomethylophilaceae archaeon
GAATTAGAACTTAAATCATTTGAAAATATATCAGATGAAGAATGCGAAGAATATTTTAAGGTTATGAAAAAATTTAATGAAAAACTAGAAAAGGAAATAGAAACTAATGAACAATAAACTTTCGCAAAACTTTAGTTATACAAAACTTTTATTGTTTACACTGCCTACAATTTGTATGATGATTTTTACATCTATCTATACCATTGTTGATGGCTTTTTTATATCTAACTATGTAGGTAAAACAGCTTTTGCGGCTGTTAATCTTATTTGGCCTGCGTTAATGATACTTGCATCATTAGGCTTTATGGTCGGAAGTGGTGGTAGCGCCATTGTAGCAAGACTTTTAGGCGAGAAAAAACAAAAAGAAGCCAATCAAGTATTTACAATGATGTTTATATTTACCTTGATACTTGGAATTATCACTTCAATACTTGGATGTCTTGCAACACCTATGGTCGCAAAACTATTAAAAGCTAGTGAAGATATGTTTGATACATGTGTATTATATGGAAGAATTATAAATGGTTTTAACTTTACATTCATGCTTCAATATTTCTTTCAATGTTTCTTTGTATCAGCCAGCAAACCTAAACTTGGTTTTATCATCACTGTATCAGCTGGTATTGTTAATATGATTTTAGACGCTTTATTTATTGCGATATTTAATTGGGGAGTAGCAGGTGCAGCACTTGCAACCGGTATCGGTCAAATATTAGGTGGTTTTTTACCAGTAATTTATTTTTCAAGAAAAAATGATTCAACTTTACAATTTGCCAAAACAAAACTAGACTTTAACTTAATATTAGATGCTTGTTTTAATGGATCAAGTGAACTAATGAGTTCTATTTCTTCATCGTTTGTTGGTATTTTATATAACTTCCAATTAATGAAATATTCTGGTGAAAATGGTATCGCTGCCTATGGTGTACTTATGTATACGCAAATGATATTTCAAGCCATTTATTTAGGCTATACAGTTGGTACTAATCCTATCGTTTCCTATAACTATGGAGCTGATAATCATAAGGGCTTAAATAACATTCTTACTAAATCACTAAAGATAATTGGAATAAGTGGCATATGTATGTTTTCATTATGCTTCTTATTATCAGAAAAAATAGCCCACATCTTTGTAGGCTATGATCAAACACTCATGGAAATAACCACAAATGCCTTTAAGCTTTATGCCTTCTCTTTCATATTTTCAGGATTCAATATATATGCATCTGGTTTTTTCACCTCTCTTGGAAACGGAAAGGTCAGCGCTATTATCTCTTTTTTAAGAAGTATGTTATTTCAACTCATCGCAATATATACTCTACCTGTAATACTTGGATTAAATGGCATATGGTGGGCAGTAACTGCTGCTGAAGTATGTGCAATCATTATATCTGTATTATTTATCACAAAGCTTAATAAGCACTATCATTACTATTAAGTTAACTATCGATTAATTACCAAGTTTTACTTCATCTATCGTCACTTAGAAGGCTTATACTATCTCAAGTAGTCTCAGACCTTCTTTTTTATTTATTATCAGCCATAAACAAAACAAACACTTTTAGATTAGTTTTTTAACAACGCAAAACTTTATATTCATTAGCTTTAATAAAACAACAACAACAAGCTTATGTTCTAATGATTCATAACAGGCAACAATAAGCACATGATTATCTTAGTTATACATTCGCTCAAATTCGCCACTTGAAAACTTTCTTTTTATCTTTGATAGACGATTATCGACTCTTTTCTTGTTGATATTTAATTTATCTGATATTTCTTTATAAGAATAATTACTAGCTCGCATATCAATAATCATTCTATCTTCATAATTTAAAGATGACATTAATGCGTTTAGCGCCTCATTAACATGTTCCTTCTTTAAGTAAGTTTGGGTTTCATTTGCGAAAGTATCACAATAAATAAAACCAGGATCTTGAGTACCAAAACTATCAAGTGAGGTAACTTCCGCGCAATAGTGTTTAACATAACGGCTATAAAAACGATGAACTCTTCTTTTAATACAAGTATAGGCGAAAGTTGAAAACTTAGTATTCATATCAATCTTATAGCTTTTACAAGCCTCATATAAGCCTATTAAAGCTTCTTGTCTTAAATCATCGCGATTGAGTCTATAAGCTGAAAATTCATTATCATAGTTATTCACAATAGACTCAATCATTTTTATATACGTCTTTACAATCTCATAAAATGCTGTATTATCACACTCTTCTCTAACCTTATCAATTAACAACATCTCTTCCATGGCTTTATTATCACTTATAAAACCTAATTATAATTATCATAATGTTCTCATTTTTTTCTCATTATTATCCACATAGTGTGGAAAACTTTCTATACAGCTTTGTGCGTTGTTTCTTTGTGTACATAATCCATCCTTTTCTAGTCCAAGATTATTTCCGCATCCTCAATCTATCATAACAACAAGCCCCAATAATATTCGCTCATTTCATCAAATTCCGAGTCTGGCAATTGATGACATACTCTAGCAGACTTAATATCCAAAGACATGTAATAAACAGCTTCTTTTAAGAGGTCGGGTGGGAATTCTCGGTTACTTGTATCTAAGATGAAAGGCTGTTTTTCTCAACCTAAATACTTATACTATATGTATATTTAGTAAACAGCATAATCATTGACATAACTACGCATTAGATATATACTATATGTATGGTGCGCCGGTTCGGTACATATTAAATAGTCAGGCGAAACTTTTGGCCTAGTAATTCTTGGCAAGAAGCTAGTATCTAGCCTTGGATTTGTTATCGTGAGGTAACAGATTAAGCGTAGGCAAGAAAGATAAAGAGCCTAAGCGATAAGCGAAACCAATTTAGCCTTTTAAGATATATAAATGTAGAGGGCGATACTCTCATGAAAGTCGTATGTGAGAAATCCGTGCGTACGGCTTTGAATAGGAGTTAGTAACCTTTGACAAAGAAAAAAGATAAGGTGAAAATTTACTTATGAATAATAAATACACTCACGGACGTACTTGCGTCTACAATATCAATTATCACATCGTATGGTGTGTCAAATACAGAAGAAAGGCACTCAAGCCTGAAGTTGCTGAAAGACTCTGCAAGTTACTAAAAGAAATAGGTGTTGAAAAAGGCTTTACTGTAGTTGACTGTAAGGTGGGCGAAAATGACCACGTACATTGCTTTGTATCTGCTCCACCAAAGATTTCAGTCACGCAAATAGTAAAGTATCTCAAAGGTATTAGTGGAAATATCCTACTCAAAGAGTTCCCTGAGATAAGGACTATGCTTTGGAAGGAACAACTTTGGAATGGTTCTTATTTTTGTGAAACTATAGGATCTACCTGTGAGGAAAACGTTCTCAAATATATAGAAAGGCAAAAGAATGTACAGTTATGAATAAAG
>CAVBAX010000156.1:0-3400 GCA_963593105.1 Candidatus Methanomethylophilaceae archaeon
TCAATTTGCTATTGAATATTATAAAGAATGCGGAAATGCAAACGTAGTTGTTAAAGATCTTGGGTATCCCTCAAAAATTGAAATCCTATATCGATGGATTGTTAAATACAGTAAGTCTTCTTGTAGAGAAAGGAAAAAGAATGTAGAATATAGTGAAGATGAAAAGAAACGATTTGTAAAATTGTTCTTAGAATCAAATCTATCACAAATTTCCTTCTCACGAAATTATGATTTCACACCACAAACTTTAGGTAATTGGATTAGAAGGTATTCTTGTGAAATAAAGGAGACCAATGAAATGCCTTCAAATAAGTTAAATGATAAAGAAATAAACGAAGTAGTAAGTGATTCTATAGATAATGAATCTAATATTATTGAAACTACTGATATTGATGAAATAAATCGATTAAAGAAAGAAATAGCTGCTTTAAAAGCCGAACAATCTAAGAACGATGCTAAATTGAAACAAGTTCAATTAGAATTAAAACAAGCTAATCTAAAAGTAGAACAAGCTCAGCTTGAATATGATATTTTAGAGAAGGCGGCTGAATTATTAAAAAAAGAGAAAGGCATTAACATTAATTCTTTAACAAATAGAGAAAAGGCCATCGTTGTTAATGCACTAAGAAATAAATATAAGCTTGTAGAACTACTTAAAGCTATAAAGATGGCCAAATCATCATATGAATATCAAAATAAACATATGAATGATGATAAATATGAAGATGTAAGAAAAACAATAGTTGAAATATTCAACAATAATTATAAAGCATTTGGATATCGTAGAATTCATGCTTCTTTAAAGAATGATGGTATCATTGTTTCAGAGAAAGTTGTAAGAAGACTAATGAAAGAGGCTAAGATTAGACCTTACATCCCACGTATGAAGAAATATTCTTCATATGAAGGTGAAATATCACCTGCAGTTGAGGATTTATATAAACATGACTTTAAATCTTCTACACCATATGATAAATTAGTAACAGATATTACTGAATTTAGTTTAAAAGATGGTAAGGTTTATTTATCACCTATTATTGATTTATTTGATGGTGCTCCAATAACCTGGACTATTGGAACATCACCTAATAAACAATTAACTAATACTATGTTAATGAAATTACATGATATCATTCCAAGCACTGCCAAACCTACAATTCACAGTGATAGAGGATGTCATTATAGAATCCCTGATTGGATTAATTTAATGAATGAATATCAATATACTAGATCAATGAGTAGGAAAGGTTGTTCTGCTGACAATTCTGCTTGTGAAGGTTACTTTGGTATTTTAAAACGTGAATTCTTCCATAATCATGATTGGAGTAATTGTTCACGTAATGAATTTATTAATGAATTAGATAAATATCTAATTTGGTTTAAAACCAAAAGAATTAAACAAAGATTAGGCTTTATAAGCCCTGTAGATTATCGGAATCAAGCTACATTATAATTTGGTCCAAGATTTCGTCCGCAGCTCCTTTTCTTACAATTCTTTTATATTTTCTATCTTCTTTAAGTATTCCAAATGTCCCTTCTGATTGAATAGATCTATTCATTCTTAGAAGAGCACCTTGAATAGATTCAAGATTATCAATTACTTCTTTATGATAAGATGTTAATTCTTCATTAACAGTGATAACTCTATTTCCATTACTCTTGTGGCATTTAGTCTTAAATGGACAATTAGAGCAATCTTCACATACATATTTTTCTTCCTCACGTCCATATTTATTACCCTTTACAGGTACTCTTTTTGAAAAAATAAATTTTTTATTATTAGGACAAATTAAATTACCATCATTATCTTTTTTAAAATTAATTGGTCTAAAAATATCATTATGATACTTAGAATCAGTTGTTTCCTTCTTGTAAGCACCAAATTTCATAAACAATTCCATATCGTGTTCTTTACAAAATATATAATTATTCATAGAACCATAACCGGCATCAGCAATAGGATATTTAGGGAAGCAACCATATTGATTGAAATATTTCATCATTAAAGGAACAAAGCAATCCATATCAGAAGCGAATTGATTAATGTCAGCGACAGCAATATATTCATCACATATACCAAATTGCAAATTATAAGCTGGAAGTAATTGATCATTTCCCATATAATCTCTTTTTATTCTCATAAATGTAGCATCTTTATCTGTTTTAGAATAGCTATTTCTTTTTTCACCACATGTTTCAATTTTATATGCATACTCTTTAAGTTTACTAGTGTATTTATCTAATAATTGATAATACTTTTGACTAAATGATTTTTTATGGCCTTTACCACTAATAAAAGTAGCAGGATCTATGTTAAATCTACTTTTAAAATCATTAAGAATACTTTCAACATATTCAATTGTGTATTCTTCACGTTGTTCATATCTATAGCACTCGTAACATAATACATTGTCATTGATTTCATTTAATAATACAGTTATTTTATTGTATAGTTTTAGTCTGCTAGTTAAACAAGCATTCTTCCACACCCAAGAATACTTATTAGCATTAGCTTCCATCTTAGTACCATCAATATAAATATGAGTTAAATCTACCTTATCTTTTTCAAATATAACTTTATTAATTTCTTTAAATATATTTTCGATATTATCTTTTAAATAATTATTCATAAAATTATCAATAGTCATATGAGATGGAAATGATAGTTCATTTCTAAGTAACCATCTAAAACGAATATCATTTCTGCATAATTTTTCTAATTTTCTAGTTGATATATTTCCATTAATCATATATCCAAATAAAATTACCTTTAACATTGTGATGGAATTAAATCCAATACGACCTCTTGGATCATTTTTATCGGATTTTAGATATTGTTCTATATTACACTCCTTCAATATCTCATCAAAAGTATAAATTGGATCATCAAAACTTATTAAAGTTTCTAAATCTAGTGGTAATCTTAATTGAATTGGTGTAAAATACTTAGTGTTGGTTTGAGTATTTTTTAAGTAAGAATTCATTAAGTTTTCCATACTTAAATTATACTACAAAAAGAGGTTCACTCCCAGATTTAAGTCTGAGTTTGAACCTCTTTTTTGTTTATTTGAAACTGTTTATTTTTTTACAGCCCCCATTTTTTTATGCCTTGTAAGCTTCTTCGCCTCTTACAAATACTTTCTTAACTTTTGTCATATAATGGAAAGGGTCTCCGTCATATAAAACTACATCAGCATCTTTTCCACTTTCTAAGCTACCTACAATATTTTCTAAACCTACAGCTTTAGCCGCATTAATTGTTATAGCTTTTAATCCTTCAAGATATGGCAATCCATGGGCTACAAATATAGCTGCTTGAGTTCTTGTGTATTCAAGACTTGTAACAGGGTGATCTGTCATAATTGCAAAAGGAACATTATTTTCATACATTATTCTACCT
>CAVBAX010000157.1:0-3387 GCA_963593105.1 Candidatus Methanomethylophilaceae archaeon
ATATCAGGCTTATACATCTTCTCTAACTTTCTCCATGTACTCTTTCTCTCTTCAGCAGTCATCTCAGGATGCTTATATACTTCATGTTGGAAGTGGTCTACAAGACAACCATAAGGTAAGAAAGTAAGAGCACCTGCAAGCTCATGATACTTGTACTTACTTCCATCTTTTCCAAAGAAATTGTCTAAATAAGGGAAGGCAAAAAACTCCATAGACATTGAATGAATCTCACAAGATTCCATTGTAGGAAAACCAATATCAGGAATATCAATATTCTTCATTGATAAATAACCCTGTAAAGCATGACCTGCCTCATGACATAAGACATTAACATCGCCTGCTTCACCATTAAAATTAGAGAAAATAAATGGCACCTTATAATCAAGAATTTCTGTACAATAACCACCCATTTCCTTATTAGGCTTAGTAGTTAAATCAAACAATTCATTATCTACCATCATCTTAAAGAACTCGCCTGTTTCCTTAGACATCTTAGTATACATATCTAAAGCAATTGGCACTAAAATAGATTCATCACCTACAGGCTTAGGATTGCCATCCTTAAACTCATAAGCTAAATCATATGATTCTAGTTTATCAACACCAATTCTTTTAGCTTGAGCTTTATGAATTCTTGTCGCAATTGGTACTACCACATCAACAATTTGTTTACGATAGTTAGCAACCATCTTTTCATCATAATCAAACCTATTCATTCTAAGATAAGCAAGTTCCACAAAAGAACTATAGCCCAACTTTTTAGCCATAGTATCTCTTACCTTGACCATCTTGTCATAGATTTCATCAAACTTAGCCTCATTCTCTTCAAAGAAAGCACAATAAGCCTTGCTAGCTCTCTTTCTTGTTTCTCTATCATCGCAAGACATAAGTGGGGCAATAGAAGCTAAATTATACACTTCGCCATCAAACTCAATCTTAGCTGAAGCCTTAAGCTTTCCATATTCGCTTACTAATCTATTTTCTTCTTGTAAATCAGCTATAATCTTTTCATCAAAAGTCTTAAAAGAATACTCAGCTAACTTAAAGAAAGTCTCAGGAATATCTAATTCATCTTTAAACGCACAATCATTACATAACTTAAAGAAAGTAGTCTCAAATGATTGAACAATAGGAAGTGTTTCGTTCCAATAATCATTTTCCTCATCATAAAACTTATCACTTGTATCAATTGAATGCCTTATAGAACATAAAGTAACCATTGTCTGTAGATGGCTTCTATAAACATTAATCTTTTTGAATACTTCCATAAACTTAGAAGCATTATCACATACCCTTAGTTCTTCAATTAAAGCACCATAATCTTTTTTAATATCATCTAAATTAATTCTTTCATACTTAAAATCCTTAAAGCCCATAATTCCTCCAGCGATCTATTGATTTATATATCGACTCATCACTTGTATCATACCATTCTATTGGCATTTGATTATTAAACCAAGTATATTGTCTTTTCACAAAATGATGTGTATTTCTTTTTACTAAAGCTATACAATCTTCTAAACTGCTTGTGCCATCAAAGTAACCTCTAAACTCTTTATAGCCTATGCCTTGCATACATTGATTATCAAAAGTAATGCCCTTATCTAGTAAAGATTTAATCTCATCAATAAGACCATCCTCTATCATCTTATCAACTCTTATATCACAAGTTTTATATAGTTCTTGTCTATCCTTGTTTAAACCAATGATTTTAGCATCATACAACATCGTATGACTTTGACTATCCTTTATATCAGATATACCCTTATCATGCTTTCTAAGCACATTTAAAGCCCTAACAAGACGCTTTCTATTATTCACATGAATCTTTTCAAGACTCTTAGGATCTTCTACCTTAAGTAATTCATATATTTGTTCATTAGTTAATTCATTAAAATCATCATCATCTTTTTCTTCATCTAAAAAAGTATAATCATACAATAATGCCTTAATATATAAACCAGTACCACCAACTACTATTGGTAGTTTATTTCTATTTGTAATATCATCAATTAAAGCTCTACCCTTTTCTTGAAATTCCTTAACCGAATAATTATCAAAAGGATCCTTGATATCAATTAAATGATGTATTGCCAATGATTGTTCATCTTTACTAGCCTTAGCACTACCAATATCTAAACCCCTATAGATTTGAATGCTATCACCAGAAATTATTTCGCCATTATATTTATTAGCACACTTAATACCTAAACTTGTTTTACCACTAGCAGTAGGCCCTACTATCACTAAAACTTGTTTCATTAGTAGCCACTGCCATATTCAAAAATATCTGTATTATCAACCTTATCCAAACTAGAAGAATAAGTAACATAATTCTCATTCTTTTCATCTAGAACCTTTTCAACCTTTACAATAGCACCCTTAAATAAACTATAGTTGTTATAGTTACCATTTAAAACATATGTGTTAGATAATTGACCAAAATAATTCAAGGCATAGTCCTTATCAATCACAAATTCCATTACCGAACTATCAACTGTGTGATAACAACCCCTAGAATCAGTATCCTTATCAGCCTTTTCCTCACATTTTACCAAAGGCAAAACCACACCTGATTCAAGCGTAAAATAAAAACGATCACCAATCTCACCATAAAAAGAACCAAGTGCTACCCCAATAAAACCATCTTTGTCATATAGAAAACCAGTAGTTTCATCAACTGTTAACTCATTATGAATAAATTGATATTGTCTAGAACTTCTAACTGTTGTAGCACGATAATCCATATAAGTCTTGGCAACACCACTTGCACAAGTTTCAATTTCTTCAGACTTAAATTCTTTTTGATAATCCTTTAAATTATCAATACTAAAAGTAGTTTGAGTTTCCTCACTTTGTTCATTAATATATGTATAACCTGTTGTTAATAACGATATCAACAACACAAATAAAATCATAAGTGTTTTTTTCATCACCTAATTATTCTACCACAATTACTTAGAAACTACCTCCACTACAAGCTTAGACATCAATTTCATCTCATCTAGATTTACATATTCAAACTTACCATGACAATTTCTATCGCCATTTCCAAGATTTGGACAAGGTAAGCCCATGTAAGTTAACATAGCACCATCTGTACCACCTCTAATAGGAGTACTAGTTGGATTTAAACCAAACTTTTTCATCTTCTCTTTTACATTATCAACAATATCCATGCGCTTGACAATGTATTCTTTCATATTGCGATAATTATCAACAATCTTAAGCTCACATGTTCCCTCTTTATATTTATTATTGATAAAAGTACATGCATTCTTAAAATCATTCTTTTGTTTCTCTAATAAATCTAAATCATGATTACGGATAATGTATTCCATTATAGTCTTTTCACAATCACCATTAATATTAGTTAAATGATTAAAA
>CAVBAX010000158.1:0-3379 GCA_963593105.1 Candidatus Methanomethylophilaceae archaeon
CTATTATTTCTATAATTTATTTTCTAACAGGAAATGTATTACTGAAAAAAGAAATTAATAAAATCAGAATGAAGGGCGGCCTAGAACTATGGTAAAAATAAAATCATTGTTTATGATTAACTTTTTAACATCTTTTAGATACAAGATTAATTTTATTATTTCAGCTTTAAGTCTTTTAGTCCCGATTTTACCTGCTTTGTTTATGATGCAAAACGGTAATGTCCCAATATTTGGTTTTGAAACAACTTTTGATTACGCGGTATATTTACTTGTTGTAACAAGTATATGGAGTGGTGTTGAAATATTATGGAGTTTTGTTTTTCAAATGAGAAATCAAATGAAAGAAGGCATAATAAATGAAACTTTAATGATGCCCCTTAAAACTGTAGACATAATTATAGGTTGGACATTAGATGGAGTGATTTCTACTATATTTCAATCACTGATATTAATTTTGTTTGTAGCTCCACTAGTTGTGATTAAGTTTTCTTTTTTACAAATCTTCCCATGTTTGTTGCTTATATTGTTTACCTATTTTGCAAGCTATTGTTTTTCTACAATACTTATTGCAATTATGATGGTTTATAAAGAAACCGATCAAATCGTTTCATTTATCGGTAATATTGCACCTTTTATATGTGGCGTGATAGTTCCACTTCGATATATTCCATCTATATTAAAGTATTTTGGATTATTTTTTCCTTTCACATGGTCGATTGATATTATTAGAAATATCTTGTTTAAATCAGAGTGTTTATTGCCTTTAAACATTGAAATATTAATCTTGTTTATAATTACTGTAATTTACTATGTCGTAGGTAAATACTTATTTAATATCTTATTTAAAAAATCAAGAAAAAATGGTGGCATTGTAGGTTGGTGAAGGTTTTGACAATGATAAGAATATTTAAATTCAACTTTTATTTTTATTTGATAATGATAAAATGAACTTGTGAAAAAATGTTGGCTTTACTAAGTTGAAATATGGGGATTTAGTAAAACTAATAGAAGTCGACACTTCTATAAAAATGTCAATTGAAGCGAAAGCTTCGTTAGGAGAAAGTGATGTATAAGATTTTAGCGAAAGACTCATTAAATCCTACTGTTTCAAGAATGACAGTAGAGGCACCATTTGTAGCTAGAAAAGCTAAAGCTGGTCAATTTATTATCTTAAGAGTTAGCGAAACAGGTGAAAGAATTCCTTTGACTATTGCTGATTCAAATCCAGAAACTGGTGCTGTTACTATTATTTATCAAATAGTAGGGGCTACTACTTTAGAACTTGACCAAAAGAAAGTTGGCGAAGAACTACATGATTTTGTTGGTCCACTTGGTGTTCCAACAGAAGTTGAAGGCTTAAAAGATGTTTGTGTTGTTGGTGGTGGCGTAGGTTGTGCTATTGCTTTACCGGTTGCTAAGGCACTTAAGAAGGCTGGTTGCAATGTCACTAGTATCATTGGTTTTAGAAACAAGGATTTATTAATTCTTGAAGATGAATTTAAGGAAACTAGTGATGAATTAATTGTTATGAGTGATGATGGTTCATATGGTAGACATGGTAATGTTACTGTTCCTTTAAAGGAAATGTTAGAAAATGGTAGACACTTTGATAAAGTTATTACTATTGGACCACTTATCATGATGAAGTTTGTTGTTTTAACATGTAAGGAATTTAATGTTCCAGTTGATGTTTCAATGAATCCAATTATGATTGATGGTACTGGTATGTGTGGCGGTTGTCGTTTAACACTTAATGTTGATGGTAAAAAGGTTACAAAGTTTGCGTGTGTTGATGGCCCTGATTTCAATGGTTATGAAGTTGATTTTGATGAGGCTATGTCTAGAGGCAGAATGTATTCTACTTTTGAAAGACATAAATATGATGAAGCATGTAACTTGTTTAAGAAGGGAGCTTAGTAGTTATGCCTAATATGAAATTAGAAAAGAATCCAATGCCTATTCAAGATCCAATTGAAAGAGGCCATAATTTTAAAGAAGTTACTTTAGGTTATAGCGAAGAAATCGCTCTTGATGAAGCAGATAGATGTTTAAATTGTAGAAATCCTAGATGTGTAGAAGGCTGTCCTGTTAATATTCATATTCCTGAATTTATTTCTAAGATTAAGGAAAAGGATTATGAAGGTGCTTATAATGTTATTTCTTTATCTTCTTCTTTACCTGCAGTATGTGGTAGAGTTTGCCCACAAGAAACTCAATGTGAATCTAAGTGTGTTAGAGGCATAAAGGGTGAGCCAGTAGGTATTGGCAGACTTGAAAGATATGTTGCTGACTATCATTTAGCACATGAACACAAAGCTGTTAAACCTGAAAGTAATGGTCATAAAGTAGCTGTTGTAGGATCTGGTCCAAGTGGTTTAACTTGTGCAGGTGATTTAGCTAAAAAGGGCTATGAGGTTACAATTTTTGAAGCTTTACATACAGCAGGTGGTGTACTTGTTTATGGTATTCCGGAATTTAGACTTCCTAAGTCAATTGTTCAAAAAGAAGTTGATAATCTAATTAATCTTGGTGTAACAATTGATACTAATGTTGTTATTGGTAAGTCAATTACGGTTGATGAATTATTAGAAGAATATGAAGCTGTTTATATTGGTTCTGGTGCAGGTTTACCTTCATTTATGAATATTCCTGGTGAATCATTAAATGGTGTTTATTCAGCTAATGAATTCTTAACAAGATCTAATCTTATGAAGGCTTACAATACAGATCCTGTAACACCTATTATGAAAGGTGGCAAGGTTGCGATTGTTGGTGGTGGTAATGTTGCGATGGATGCAGCTAGAACTGCTTTAAGACTAGGTGCCGAAAAAGTATATGTAATCTATAGACGTTCTTTAGAAGAACTTCCTGCTAGAAAAGAAGAAGTTGAGCACGCAATGGAAGAAGGCATTGACTTTAGATTATTAAATAATCCAGTTGAAATCCTTGGCTATCATAATCCTGATGATCCTAGAGATCCTAAGAATAACTTTGTAACAGGTATTAGATGTGTCAAGATGGAACTTGGTGAACCTGATGCAAGTGGTAGAAGAAGACCAGTTGAAATTCCTGGTTCTGAATTTGAACTAGAGGTTGATACTGTTGTTATTTCTATTGGCACTACTCCAAATCCATTAATTAAGTCAACTACTTCAGGACTTGAAGTAACTAAGAAGGGTGGCATTATCGTTGATGATAATGGCAAGACTACTAAGGATAAGGTATATGCTGGTGGTGATGCCGTAACTGGTGCTGCTACAGTTATTTCAGCTATGGGTGCTGGTAAGTTAGCTGCTAAATCAATTGATGAATATTTAAGTAAATAAACTTAAAAATATATCAAAACTATAAGAGGTTGGGTTTATGCTCAACCTTTTTT
>CAVBAX010000159.1:0-3368 GCA_963593105.1 Candidatus Methanomethylophilaceae archaeon
GTTTTAAGCATATGTGATAAGCAATTAGATATTGATGTTCTTAAGACTAAATATTAATAATTATTAGTTAAAAAGAAGCTCCAAATTAAGCTTCTTTTTATATTACAAATTATCTATTTTAGGTAGTTTATGTAAAGTTCTTAATAAATTAACCTTATCAAGAAGTGAAGCGTCTTCATCTACAATTGTGGCATACCACATAGAATT
Organism: Candidatus Methanomethylophilaceae archaeon; assembly: GCA_963593105.1. GTDB lineage: Bacteria > Bacillota_I > Bacilli_A > Erysipelotrichales > Erysipelotrichaceae > Colivicinus. The sequence continues at coordinate 208 of CAVBAX010000159.1, forward strand.
TACAAGTTTATCATTATTAACCAGTAGATCTTTTTCGCTGGCAAATTAAAAATGGAAATGACTTAATAAATCACCATTACCTTTTTCGGGTGTTGGCTCCATAAGCAATAGATATTTAAAACAATTATCATTATCACTTTTAAATAAATAACTTTCTTTACCTTCTAAACCTTTTAAAACAACATCATCTACAGTATAGCTGTTAGATATTAAAATGTGTGACTATAATTTTATTTCAGCCATTAGTTAACATGCATTTGCCAATATTCAAAGCCAATAAAAAAACTTAGATTTCTCTAAGCTTAATTATTCTATTCCTTTTTCTTCTAGTTTCTCATCAACTATGCCCTTTATCACATAATAGATAACTGCAACAACCGGTACGCCAAGCAACATTCCAAAAAAGCCAAAGTAAGCGCCTCCTACAAGGATTGCGAACATAATCCATAATGAGCTAAGTCCAACTGAATCGCCAAGTATAGCTGGTCCAATTACGTTACCATCAAGTTGTTGCAAAATGATAATCATAATAACAAAGACTAAACAATCAATTGGTTCAACAATTAATAGTAATAAAGCACAAGGTATAGCTCCAATGAATGGTCCAAAGAACGGAATAATATTTGTGATACCTACAATTACCGCTACTAATGTTGCATATTCAGTATTGATAAATAGCATCGCAATAAAACATAAAACGCCAATAATAATTGAATCATATATCTTGCCACTAAAGAAATTAGTAAACTTTTCCAAAGCTAGATACATTATCTTTCTGCCCTTTTCATATTGTTTAGTATTGAATATAGCAAGTGAGCATCTTCTAATATTAATCGCAATCTTTTGTTTATCTATTAAAATATATAGGCAAACAATAAAACCAATTACAAAATTACCTAAACTACTTAGTGCAGTCCAAGTTGAAGAAATGACATTTGGAGCTAAAGTTTTAGCAGAATTCCATAAGGCTTGTACCGCTTGATTTGAATATGTATATATTTGATTGGCAATATCACTAGGCAAGTGTACACTATTTTGAATTTCTTTAATCCAAGATGAAGAGTTATTTGCGAAATTACTAATTACAATAGATAAAGATGAAATACTTGTTATTAGTTTAGGTATTAACAAATAAACAACAAGCACTACCATGATAACTAGAACCAGGGTTGCAAATAAAGCACCTATAAATCTTCTTGTTTTAAAAGTCCATTTTTTTGGTAAATGCGTTTCAATAAAAACAGCTACACTATTTGTAATAATCGCAAATAGAATACCCCAAATAAATGGTGAAAGAATTGTAAGCAGCTTCGATAAGAAAACTTTTACATCATTTAGATTAAGTAATAATATTACAGCTAAGGCAATTAGTATGCCAGATAACGTAAGCACAGTAATGGCTTTTTTAGTATCGTCTTCTTTTAAAAATTTGTTCATAAACCTATTATAAACCTTTAATAAAATAAAAATAGAAAATATCAATGGTTTATAATATTCTTATAAACATGGGAGAAAGTTTATGAGTTCAAAAGTATATTTTACAGATTTTAGATGTCCTGTAGGCACAAGCCAAATCGATAAGATTAAAAGATTATGTAAGGTTGCAGGCATCAACAAGATTGATTTTGATGGAAAATTTGTCGCAATTAAAATGCACTTTGGTGAATTAGGTAATCTTGCCTTTTTAAGGCCAAATTACGCAAAAGCTATTGCCGATATCGTTAAGGAATTAGGTGGTAAACCCTTCTTAACTGATTGTAATACTTTATATCCAGGTAGCAGAAAAAATGCCTTAGACCACTTGGATTGTGCCAATATCAATGGCTTTAATCCTATTTCAACGGGTTGCCAAGTAATTATTGCCGATGGCTTAAGAGGAACAGATGAAACAATTGTGCCAATTAACGGTGAATATATCAAAGAAGCTAAAATTGGTAAAGCTATTATGGATGCTGATATCTTTATTTCTTTAAACCACTTCAAAGGACATGAGTCAACAGGCTTTGGTGGTGCTATTAAAAATATCGGTATGGGATGTGGGTCTAGAGCTGGAAAGATGGAACAACATAATGAAGGAAAACCAGTAGTTGATGAAAGCTTATGTAGAGGTTGTAGATTCTGTTCTAAGGAATGTGGATCTGATGCCATAACTTATGAAAACAATAAAGCTCATATCAATTATGACTTATGTAAAGGTTGTGGTAGATGTATTGGTGCTTGTGGCTTTGATGCGATATCTAATCCAAACTGGGATTCTAATGAAAAATTAGATAGAAAGATGGCTGAATATGCCTATGCGGTATGTAAAGATAGACCACACTTCCATATTTCGCTAGTAATGGATGTTTCACCAAATTGTGATTGTCATGGTGAAAATGATGCCGCAATTATTCCAGATGTTGGCATATTCGCAAGCTTTGATCCAGTCGCTCTTGATAAAGCTTGTGTTGATGCTTGTCTTAAAGCTACACCAATTGAAAATAGCCAACTTGGTGATAACTTAAAAGACTTACATCATGAACACAAACATGATCATATCAAGGATACCCATCCTGGTATAAACTGGGAAGCTACACTTGAACAAGCTGAAAAGATTGGCCTTGGCACAAGTGATTATGAACTTCAAATCATTAAATAATAAAGTAAGTTAGCCGATAGAAAATTATCGGCTTTTTTATTACTTTATAGCGCTTGTTTCGATGGTGAAAATAACAGAAGATGAAGCTCCTTCTATCTTTCCTAAAAAAGTATCATATTGTTCATCAATTGCTTTTAGATTTTTAATATTGGTAATAATATTCTTCATATTAGAACCACTGTATTTATTCAAATCATCTCTATTATCATCAACCGCTTCATCTATTTTATCTGAGAATTCATTTATGGCATTTTTAAGATCAGGCATATTATCATTTAAAGAAACAATTACTGATTTAAATGAAGAACTAGCGCTAGATAAACTTGCAGCACCTTCAATTAATTGTTTCTTAGTTTCATCACTATCTAGAGCTTTACAAGTTGTAGCTAAAGCAGCAGATGTATCAATAAGTTTGTTGTAGCCTTTTATAAATTCTTCACTATTTAATTTAGTCTTTAAAGATTCAATGTTTGTCTTTAGTTCATTTAAAGAATCTATATCATTACTAGAAAAATCACTATTT
>CAVBAX010000160.1:0-3360 GCA_963593105.1 Candidatus Methanomethylophilaceae archaeon
CTTTTGGGCTATCTACAAGATAAATATCAAACACTTGATACTGATGCTAATGTTAATGGAGTGGATAGAGAAGTGTTTAATGATAGAGAAAAAGCACACATGGTTGATGTTAAAAACTTGTATCAAAATGTTCTTGTTGTAAGAAATGTGGCCTTTGTAGTATATCTTTTAACTTTTGTTTATATTTGTTTTACTGATAATAAGAAATATATTTTTAGTTCATATAAAAAGTCTTTGGCAATATTTGGTTTTATTATTGGCTTTATACTGTTATTTTGTTTAATTGATTTTGATGGGTTTTGGACAAATTTCCATCACATATTCTTTCCAAATAATGATTTATGGTTACTTGATCCTAGAACCGACATTTTAATTATGATGGTACCTGAACAGTTCTTCTTTGATTTATGTATTTCGATTATAATTTCAATTATTGTCTTTTTAGGTGGTGTATATTTTTTGTTTAAGTACCTAGATAGGAAGGTTTTTAATGATTAATATTGTTTTATATCAACCAGAAAAACCAGCAAATACTGGTAATATTGTAAGAACTTGTATGTGTTTTGATATGCGATTACATATCATTGGTCCTATTACTTTTTCTTTTGATGATAAGTATTTAAAAAGGGCAGAAATGGACTATGTGAAGGATTGCGATATCAAATTTTATGATTCTTATGAAGAATTTGTATTAAATAACAATGAGGGCCAATTTGTATATTTATCTAGATATGGTCTTTCTACTTTTGATAAGTGTAAATTTAACACAGAAGGCGATATCTATATTATGTTTGGTAAAGAATCTACGGGCATTCCTAAAGAAATTCTAAAAGATCATTTGGATTCAACTTATAGACTTCCAATGAAAGCTGAGGCAAGAAGTCTTAATTTATCTAATTGTGTAGCGATTTGTGGCTTTGAAGCTTTAAAACAAACTGATTTTAAGGGCTTAAGTAAAACTGAAGTTATAAAGGGTGCTGACTTTCTACTTAAGTAGTTTTGGTTTATAATGTATTTATGTTTAAAAAAAGAGCAATTCTAGTTATCGCTATTATTTTATTAACGGCTGTATGTTATACGTTTATGAATCGAAATTATGATTCTTTATCTCGTTATCCATATGGAACTGTTGAAGAAAGAAATCTAATTAAGAAATATCTTGATGAAAGAGAAATCAAATATATTATCGATTATTCAATTGATCCTAATTTATTTATGGATTATATGATTTATCCAGGTTTTATCGCTTATCATATTGAAGATTATAACAAGGCTAGTCAAAGTTTATATTATTTAAATAAGTATCAGATTGTCGATGTTATCGAACAGCTTTACAAAAAAGACATGAACATTAATGACGCTTTAAATAAATATATGTATTTTCATTATGAAGAGATATTAAAGGATTTAAGCAAATGAAAATTATAGTTGTTTCTGATAACCATTCTAATTTTGATGTACTTCACAAGATTGTAAAAGATAATCCTGACGGCGATTATTATTGGCACTTAGGTGATTCGGAAGCTTGCGAAGCGGATGAATTAAAGCCTTTTGTTTCGGTGCGTGGCAATAATGATTTTTTAGATCTTCCTATGTATAGAGTAATAGAGGTTGCTAGTCATCGTTTCTTATTAACACATGGTCATAGGTATCTTAGATATGATTTAAGTGGTTTATATTATCTTGGCAAGGAACAAAATTGTGATGTAGTTTTATATGGTCATACCCATATGTTTTCTGACTATGAATATGAAGATATTAGACTTATTAATCCAGGCTCATGCAGCCATAATAGGGATGGTAATAAGCCTAGCTATATCATTTTAAATGTAAATGAAAAAGATATTGAAGTTATTAAAAAAGAAATATAAAAATCATTGACATGTTTATTTATTTTGGGTAGAATAATTCAGTAATAAAAAGTATGTAGAAAGTAGAAGGCCACTTCTCACCTGATCTCAGAATGATTTGGGTAATATTGCTACTAAGGTATGTAATAAAAGTGGGCTTTGTCTCGCTTTTTATTTTATAGGAGGACGTTAACATCGCAGGCAAAAAGACTGAAGATCTAGTCAATGAAGGTATTCGTTTTAGAGAAGTACTTGTAATTGATTCAGATGGCTCACAACTTGGTAAAATGAGCAGAAATGAAGCTTTACAAAAAGCTTATGATCAAGAATTAGATTTATTATGTGTTTCACCTAATTCTGCTACTCCAGTATGCAAAATACTAGATTATGGTAGATATAAATTTGAAGCACAAAAGAAAGCTAAGGAAGCTAAAAAGAATCAACATGTAACTGAACTTAAACCTTTACGTTTATCTCCAGTTATTGATAAACATGACTTTGATACTAAAATCAAACAAGCTACTGGTTGGTTAGAAGATGGTATGAAGGTTAAGGTTGATATGCGTTTTAGAGGTCGTATGATGACACGTCAAGAAGTAGGTTTAAAGGTTATGAATGATTTTATTAGTAGTCTTTCAGATCTTGCTAATGTTGATAAACAACCTAAGCTTGAGGGTAATATTATGTCATGCGTTTTAATGCCTAAGAAGAAATAAGGAGGAATTCAAATGCCAAAAATGAAAACAAAGAAAACTTTTGCGAAGAGAGTAAAAGTTACAGGTTCTGGAAAGTTAAAAAGACATCACAACTTCACATCACACTTTGCTGCTAACAAGACACATAAGCAAAAGGTACAATTAAGAAAGTCAGCTCTAGTTTCTAAGAGTGATGAAAAAAGAGATAGAGCTTTATTACAAGGATAGGAGGAATAACACATGGCTAGAGTAAAGAGATCTAATTCATTAAGAAAAAGACATAAGAGAGTCTTAAAACAAGCTAAAGGTTATTTCGGTAGTAAACATTTACTATTTAAGACAGCTCATGAACAAGTAATGCATTCTCATAAGTATGCTTACATTGCTAGAAAACAAAACAAGAGAAACTTCCGTAAGTTATGGATTGCAAGAATCAATGCAGCTGCTAGAATGAATGATTTAAGTTATTCAAACTTAATGCATGGTTTAAAGCTTGCTAATGTAAACATGAACAGAAAGATGCTTTCTGAAATTGCAATTGCTGATCCTGAAGCTTTCACAAAGATTTGTGATACAGCTAAGGCTGCATTAGCTAAATAAGTTAAATAAATAAGATAGGGCGATGTGCCCTATAGATGGTCGATTGGTGAAACGGTTTAACACATCGCCCTCTCAAGGCGACATTCACGGGTTCAAATCCCGTATCGATCACCATTTATAAATTAAGCTCCAATTAGGAGCTTTTTTGTATGTTTTAACCTTTTATTATTAATTTAAATCTTTTTTCTTTTTTCTATCATAATATAGTTATAATC
>CAVBAX010000161.1:0-3347 GCA_963593105.1 Candidatus Methanomethylophilaceae archaeon
TTCCAGTAATCTAAGCATTGTCAGCTTCCGTTCAAATATGTGAAGCTTATCAAAAGTAACCACTAAAGATTTCCCCACTATATTTTCTTTATGATCTTTTATATCTTCTATACAAAGGAGTATAGAAGATATGACAACTTACAATAAGTATGATGTAGCTAGTAAAATAGCTTATGTAGAAAATTATTTAAAACTTTGTGGTGAAGGGAAATGTTATTCAATAAGTAAATATTGTCGAGATAACAACTTACCAAAAACTACTTTTTATGATTGGCTAGCTAAATATAAAAATGAAAAATTCAATAAAGAAGATAGCGAAATTTCACTGTCTTCAACTAGTCCCACTTTCATAGAACTAACTAGTAATGTATTAGATACACCTATTACTAATAAGAATACCGCCAATAGTAATATCAAGTTATCTTATAAAGATTTAACTCTAGAATTTAGTGATAATGAATTAGATAGAGTAATGGAGATTATAAGAAGATGGTAGATTTTCCAAGTAAGAAGATATACCTATATAGTCAAGCCATTGACTTTAGGTGTGGTATTAAGACCTTAAGTAATGTAGTATCTATCTATTTCCCTAATAGCGATATCTATGATTCTTTATATCTATTCTTTTCTAAAAATAATAGACAAGTAAAAATACTTGAAATAGAAAAAGATGGTATATGGCTATATCAAAATAAGCTCAATGATTATAGATTTGTATTTCCTAAATGTGATCAAACAATTACTATTGATTCAAGTCAATTAAAGTTCATCTTAAAAAGTATTGAAAAATGTAAAATTAGGCCTAAATAATGCGTTTAGGTCTTTATTTTTACTTTTAAATAGTGTATAATATACACTGTATGAAAGATGTAAAGAAATATCCTGATTGGGTAAACAAGGAACATGTAAAAGGCACTTCAATTAAACAAATTGGTGACAACTATTATCTTTATTCAGTTACAAGTAGATATGATAAAGATAAAGGCTATCCAGTAAGTATTCAACATTACTTAGGCAAAATCACCAAAGATGGTTTAATTAAACCGGAGACTGTATCTTTTATGCCAAGTAAGGATAAACTATATTTACTTAAGGATTGTCTTGATATATCGATGTTTACTTCAAAACAACAAGAAGCTATTAAGTATTTACCAGTATTATTTATTAATGGTCTTTATTATACTGGTGCTATATCTAGTAAGATAGAAAAGATTTTAATTAAGCATTTTGATTATAAAGAAGGTGTGATACATGGAAAACTATAATAACCTATCTAAAGAAGAACTAATAGCTTTACTTACTAAAAAAGATAAACAAATAGCTTTAGATAAGAAAAGAATAGAAAAACTAGAAGTAGCTAATAGAGATCTTAATTTAAAAATAGAACAATTAATAGCTAAGTATGAAGATAAGCTTTTAGTTTCTAAGAAGTTTCAAGTAGAAAGGTTTATGCCAACAAGTGAAAAACTAAATGATGAAGATCTTATTATTAATGAACTAGAAGTAATTGAAGAAAAGAAAGTAAGAAAAACACCTACTTTAAATTTTATAAATGACTTAAAGAATCTATGTAGTAAAGAAGAAATAATTGATTATGACTTTACTGGCATTGATACAAGCAATATTAAACCATTTGGTGAAGATGAGTCATATAAGATTGAATATAAACCAGCTAGCTTTGAAGTAATTAAAATAGTAAGAAAGAAATATAAAGATAAAGACAACATATATGAAGCTATAAGTGATGATGTATTCCCTCATTCACCATTAACTCCATCATTAGCTAGTAATCTAATAGAGATGAAGTTTAATTTAGGGGTGCCATTTTATAGATACAGTAATTACTTAAAAGCTCATGGCTTAAATATAAGTGATGTCAATATCTATAACTACGCTAAACGCACTATGGATTTACTTGAACCTTTATATGATAGTTTACTTAATAATCTAATCAATAATAAGTCTAAGGTAATACATAGCGATGAAACACCACTTACAGTAATAAACTCTGATAAATCTAAGTGTTATATGTTTGTCTATACTACTTCATTTTGGGATCATCCTATCTATATCTATGACTTTAATGTTTCAAGAAGTACTGATAATCTTAAGAAATTACTTAAAGATTATAAAGGCTATCTTGTATGTGATGGTTATGTAGGTTATGATAGTTTAACTTTACAAGGCATCACAATACAAAGATGCATGGTACATGCCAGAAGATACTTTAATGATGTCCTTAAAGTCTTAAAACAAGATGAACAATTAAAATCACCAGCACATAAAGTAATAAACTTAATGGCTAAGTTATTTAAATATGAAGATAACTTTAAAAAGAAATCTTTAACAGCTAGTGAGATAGTTAAACAAAGAAATAGTAATGAATACTTAAAAACTATTAAAGAATTAAATGATTATATAGACTTAATAGATACAAGTAATAATGAATTACTATCTAAAGCTGTTAAATATTATCTTAATAATAAACAAGAGCTATATACTTATCTAAACTATGGTTATCTTGACATATCTAATAATCTAGCTGAAAGAGTAGTTAAGCCATTTGTCATAGCTAGAAAGAACTTCTTATTCTGTAAAACAGCAGATGGTGCATCTACTACTGGCAAATTATTTTCTATTGTGCAAACAGCTAGAGCCAATGGACTTAAGAGTGAACAATATCTTTCATATGTAATAAGTAATATTAATAAGAAAGATATTAATGATCTTTTACCATGGTCTAATAAATTACCTAAAGAATTATTAATCAATAGATAAGCTATAAAAATATAGGTGTTCAAATATTCGGAAACGGTCGTTCGTATATTCGTACACCATTTTTATGTGCTTAAAACCCCGTATTTATAAGGTGGGGAAATTTTTAGTGTGTTACAATCTATAAATTATTGACTAAACCTGATTCCGTTATACGTTTTTCAAAAAGCTGAGGTTTGTTGGAAAATCAAGATAATAATGTTATATTATAGTTAGATACTTAAAAGCGAGGAGAAAATTTATGCCAATCAATAGTAAATATTATCCAATTAATGGAAAAATAACAAAAACATCTAATGATGTAGAAACGGTTTTTAAAAAAGCATATTCACAAATTAGTACACCTTTACATCATCTTAAAAGCAATGATGTTTTACGTACTGTGAGACAAGATTTAATAAATATTGGTTTTAAAGTTGAGAAACCTATAATACCATCACGAGCATCTAGTGGCTTAACATTTAATGTTGATGCCTTTTTAAGTTCTGAAGGCTATTTAATAGAAGTTGAGGCAGGCCGCGCAATTGAAAATTATCAGTTTTTAAAAGATTTATTTGAAGCTTGCGTAATAG
>CAVBAX010000162.1:0-3327 GCA_963593105.1 Candidatus Methanomethylophilaceae archaeon
GCTAACCTAGATATGTAGTTAGCTAATGCTAACTGTAATGTAATATGTCAGTAAACGAAAAAGTAGATTATCTAAGCAAATGTAATAAAAAAGAAAAACTTGCTTTTTCACTTGCAAGTACTTGCGCACCAGTTATAAAAGGCTTAACTGTTTCAAATACTTTGACTGTAAAACAAGGAGAATTTAAGATAGTTGAATCTTTACTAGAAAATACACCTTTAAAATGTTTCTTATTATACTCGGGCAAAAATGAAATAGTACTTATAGCTAGAGTTAATAGATTAAATGACCATTTACATAACAAAGATGTATCTGATTATTTATTTGAATTTGGATATGAAAATTTATCGATTGAATATGTTATTGAAAAACTTTATTCAAGATTTACTGATTTCTATACCAATAGTCAAGAGTTTCCTCATGAACTTGGTTTAATTCTTAATTATCCAATCGAAGATATTAAAGGATTTATTAAAAATAACGGCAAAAAGGAACTAGCTTGTAAATATTGGAAAGTTTATTCCAATTTAGAAGAAAGCTTAAAAAAATTTAAAGAAATCGATAAAGCCATTGATACATGTTTATATCAGATTGTTAATGGCTATAAATTAGATGAAATTATAATAGGAGGATAAAAATGATAAACGTTGTATATTGGACCATGACTGGTAATACTGAAGAAATGGCAAATGCCATTGGTGAAGGTGTTAAAAAAGCAGGCAAAGAAGTAAATGTTATTAATGTAAGCAATATTATCGGCGATGATTTAAAAGATGAAAAAGTATTCGCACTTGGTGCTAGTGCCATGGGTAGTGAAGAACTAGATCCTGAGATGGATGAATTTGTCAGCGAAATTGAAAACAACTGTGCTGGCAAAACTATCGCCTTATTTGGTTCATATGATTGGGGTGATGGTACTTGGATGGCTAATTGGTGTGACCGTCTAAAAAATAAGGGTGCCATTATCTTAAATGATAAGGGTTATATAACTCGTTTAACACCAGATCAAGACGCAATTAGCGATCTTGAGAAAATTGGTAGTCAGTTAGCTAATTGTTAACTTACTATATATACTTTCCCCATATGTTTAAAAAGCGGGTCCCCCGCTTTTTATTCTACCTATTATTTAAATTTTCTTTAGCCACTGCCAGCATCAATTTGATTCTATTTTCTTGATTTACTTTAGTAGCACTTGGATCATAATCGATTGGTGTTATGTTAGCTGTTGGAAATTTAGCTCTTAATTTATTGATTACACCTTTACCACATATATGATTTGGCAAACAACCAAATGGTTGGGCGCACACAATATTTTCATAGCCACCTTCAATCAGTTCTACCATTTCACCAGTCAATAACCATCCTTCGCCCATCTTGGTTCCTAAATCTAAAATACCATCTGGTTTTTTCATCAAATCATTAAATGAACAAGGCGCATAGAAACCATATTCTTTCATGATACTAGAGGCATCATTACCAACTTTATTCAAGAATTTTAGCACTTTACCTGAAATCTTGCCTAATGTTTTAGACATACCATATTCTTTATAATCACGATAATTGTTTGCACAACAATATTCAACATAACCCATAAGACCTGGCATATTTATTTCGCAATCTTGTGATTGTAAAAATTTCATTAAATTATTATTTCCAGTAGGTGAAAACTTAACATAGATTTCCCCTACCACACCCACTTTTACTTTAGGTACTCTATTAAGTGGAATAGAGGCAAAGTCGCTAGTAATTTCTCTAAATATTTTCTTATAAGAAAAAGGTAGATAATTCTTATTATTTCTAATGTCTTTATCAAGTTTATCCAACCACTTATTAAGCATCTTTTCACTATCACCTTTATTTATTTCATAAGCGATAGTTTGATTCTTTAACGCTTCAAGTAAATCACCATATTCGACACCCGCCACAATCTTTAATATCATCTTTACAGTCAAAGGCATCAAAGAACCCTCTTCTAGTTTATTAGCATTAATAGAAGCAACCGGAATATTAGAATGCCCGCTTCTTACAAGAGCCTTTCTTAAAAGTTTAATATAGTTACTAGCTCTACATCCTCCACCTGATTGAGAAATTAATAAAGCGGTATGATCCAAATCATATTTACCAGACTCTAGCGCCTCAAGAAACTGACCAATAACAATTAGTGCAGGATAACAAGTATCATTATGAACATACTTTAGACCAAGTTGAGTTACATCGGGACTACTTGATCCCATTAGTTCAACTTTATTATAACCTTCTGATTCCATTGAAGACTTTATTAGTTTAAATTGAGTTTCGCACATATTTGGAACTAATACTGTATAGTCCTTTAACATGTCTTTAGTAAAATTAGGAGTCAAATATTCCATTACTTGTCTTCCTTTCTTTCTTCAATAGCTGCCAATAAACTTCTTAAACGAATATTAACCGTACCTAAATTAGATATTTCATCAATCTTAAGTTGCGTATAAAGCCTATCATGACCATTTAATATTTCTCTTGTTTCATCACTTGTAATGGCATCTAGTCCACAACCAAAAGAAACAAGTTGTACTAGATCAACATTTTCATTTTCTAAACAATAATTAGCACATGCATAAAGTCTAGAATGATATGACCATTGGTTTAAAACTTGAGTTTTAGTCTTTTTATAGTGATGTCTTAAACTATCTTCACTAACTACTGCGCAACCCAACTTACAAATTAGTTTATCAATACCATGATTCACTTCAGGATCAACATGATATGGTCTACCTGCAAGACAAATCACATGTTTTCCTTTCTTATTTGCCTCAAGCAATACTTCATCACCTTTGGTTGCTAAAAGTTCCATATGATCATCATATTCTTTATAAGCTAATTTAATAGCGTTTTTAATATCTTCATCCTTTAAATTTGCAAAGTGCTTTTTAATAATTGTTGGATATCTATTTGTAAACTCTTTGCGATTAGATATATCAACAAAGTCTCTTATAAACTTACCATTCAAATCATAGATATTATCTTCAAGAACTTCTGGATAATAAGCAACAACTGGACAATTATAATGATTATCGCCTAAGTTTTCATCCATGTTGTATGAAAGACAAGGATAATAAATATAATCAACATTTTCCTTTAATAGTTCAAATATAGCCCCATGACTTAATTTTGCTGGGTAGCAAGCTGTATCACTTGGAATTGTACCTTGGCCTTCTTGATAAATAGCACGAGTAGAAAATGGTGAAGTTACAACTTTAAAACCTAAACTTCTAAATAATTTATGCCAAAAAGGCAATAACTCATACATATTTAAAGACAATGGAATACCAATCGTTACACTACCAT
>CAVBAX010000163.1:0-3290 GCA_963593105.1 Candidatus Methanomethylophilaceae archaeon
AATCGATATAGTGTCTTTGGTGATAAAGTACCAGTTGATTTGCATATAAAAATAAATGATTTAAAGAATAATGAATATCTAATTAAAGAAACATTTATTAATAGAGCCCATGGATCGCTATATGATGTTTGGACCCAAAGTGGATGTATCGAGCCCAATAGTGCTGAAGATTTAAATAATCTAAAAAATCTTTCTTATCCAGGCATTTATAAAAGAAAAATTAAAAGTGATAACAACACTTTGAATATTGATATCACTTTAGATTTATTAGAAGTTAGATTAATAGAACTAATACCGATAGATTAACTATTTTTCATAAAGAAATTCTTCAGGTAAAGTTACATTAAAGTCTTTAGCAAGCTTTCTAAAATCATTTGTTGTAATAGTTTGACTCTTATTTGGCGAAATAGACAATACCTTTACAAGTATTTCGGCAGATTTTTCAGCTGTATGCATTAGGCCAAAAGTTAAATCAAAATCCTTACCAGCCGCAAACATGCCATGGTGTGCCCATATTGCTAAATCATATTTTTCCATAAGTTTAGATGTGGCAATTGCGATTTCTTTTCCTCCAGGTACCATCCAAGGAACAACACCAATGCCACTTGGAAATACTACTGGACACTCAGTTGCCATTTCCCAAAGTTCTCTAGTAAAGACTTTATCATCAAGTGGAAGAATAAAGCTTAAGGCAATAATGTTTGTAGTATGAGCATGATAAACGACTCTAAATTCCGGATCTATTTTCTTTTTTATTTCTAGATTCATTAAATGGCTAGGAAGTTCCGAAGTTGGTTTGCCACCATTTACAAGCCCCCAGACAATACGATAATTTTCGCCTTTATCATCTAACTCAATCATGCAAATAGAATCTTCAGGTTTTATACTTACATTCCTAAAATATTTACCACTTCCTGTAACTAAAAAATATTCATTTGCTAAATAAGGAACTTCGACTCCGATTGGCTTCCATTGTAATGGATTAAAATTTTCTTTAACACTTTCAACTTCTTCATTTTTTACACGATATGAAAGATTTCCGCCATTACGTTCATGCCAGCCTAAATTCCAACCATCATCGCACATTCTTATAAAATCTTTTACAAATTCAGCATCTAAAAAATTCATATTAACTCCTATCTTGTCACCACATCAACTTCTACATCAAAAAACTTGGCTACTTTTAATATCACATCTATATATCTACCAGAACATGCTGCCATATGATGAGTTGGGCCTGATAGAGACCATCTATTCACAAATTCTCTTGCACCACAAGTGAATCTAGTACGCATATTAGTATCACCAAATGATAAAATAGGTCCTTCTTCGTTTATTCCTTCAGCAACAACAAACTTAAACTTACCATTTCCATCTTGAGTTATGCCAAGATAAGTAACTGGCCCTAAACATGGATAGAATTGTGTTAAATAGCCGCCACCTGTTTTTCCATGAAAGACATTAACAATTTTCATTGTCGGCTTTTTATATGAAATATCCGCATCACCTGAACCACTATGGCCAATAATACAAATATCATCATTGAAATCGATTGAATACATTTCTGAAAGTTGACCTGACCCTGATATTGTCTTTAATATTGACATAGCCATGGCAACTTTCATATCCCCTTCCACTGCACAAGCAATGCCTTGTTTTATTAGCATTGAGAAAGCTGGAATCAACATTGAATTTAGTATACCCGCTTTATCTTTTGCATATCCATCATAATGAGAAGCTACTAATCCGATATGTTCATCTTTTACCCATTTTTCAAACGCTACAACATATCTTGCCATTTCCCATACTTCATTGATACTTCCTCCTCCTTCAATATCAAAGGTATTTAGAATATCATTCGCCTTTTCTTTGATTAAAAATTCATCATTCACATCATCAGCGATTGTCCACATCTTTTCCCAATCAAATTGTTTAGTATATAGACCCATTCGCTTATAAAGATTTGTCTCATCAATATAAAGATCCATCATACCAGGATAGGGTCTACCAATTTGAGCGATATTTGTATCTTTAAATCTTCTGTAACATTGTGAAGCTAGACACCATTCTTTAATTTGCTTAGCTACATTTTCATCGTGTCCTTGAAGGCCTGTAATTACATCATATCTTTTATCAAATCTAATAAGATCAGCAACTGCTTCACCAACTGCTCCACACGCATATCCTTCACCTAACCACTTAGCTATATCAGTATGGTTATAATCTAAAGCTTTTAGCTTTTGTAGATTAACTAATACAATAGGAACATTCAAATCTTTAATCGCAGGTAAATAATTATACGATGTTGTATAAGTAAGCATTTGAATAAATACCAAATCAATATCTTTGCCCTTAAATAAATCGCCAATCGTTTGTGATTGTTCCTTACTAGTAGCTATGCCTCCATCTACAATCTCGATGCTATTAGGTAAAGAATCTTTAAATTGCTTATATTGATTATTTAATTCTTCGGCTAAACTTGGAAATTGAGATAGATAAGCTTGTAGTGCCACACCAAAAACACCAATTCTTGCTTTTGTTTCAACTAACATGTTTTCTCCTTTTCATATTTCTTTATTTCAAAAGAATTAAAGACAGCACTTCTAGCTTCCTTTAAGTCTTTATAGACACCATCTTTTAAAAGTTGAGCTAAAATATTGCCAATTGCCGTTGCCTCACTTGGACCAGCATATACCGTTCTATTTGTATATTTAGCAGTTAACTCATTTAAATAAACAGCATTAGCGCCACCACCCACAACATAAATTTCTTTATAAGTTTTATTGCTAATTTCTTCTATTTCCTTTATAGTATCGCCATAACATTTAGCCAAACTGTTGTATATTACAGTTGCTAACTTATATGGATTATCAGGTATTTCTTGATGAGTTTGTGCGCAATAATTAATAACTTCCTCACTCATGCTAACAGGCGCAAGAAATCTTTTATCATTTACATCCACAATTGATTTAATTGATTCCAAAGAAGCTCTTTTACATAATTCATCAAATGAAATATCTTTAGCAACTTCCTTCTTGATTGATTGAATCATCCAAAGGCCCATTATATTTTTAAGAAAACGAAAACGATAATTATAACCACCTTCATTAGTAAAATTATGTACTCTACTTAAATAAGAACAATTGGCATTCATTAATTCAGTGCCCATTAAAGACCATGTGCCTGAGCTTAAATATAATTGATCATCTTTATCAGTTGGAATTGCCATAACTGCAGATGCAGTATCATGACTTGAACATAAAAGCACATCTAAGTTATAGCCAACATAT
>CAVBAX010000164.1:0-1237 GCA_963593105.1 Candidatus Methanomethylophilaceae archaeon
CGTTTATATTTTTTTATATATAGTATAACTATATATTAAAAGACGTGTTTATTAAAAAAGGAGAAAAATTATGAAATTAAAACAATTAAGTTTACTTTCAGCCGCAGCTCTTCTTGCAGTAGTAGGATGTGCTAATACACCAGAATCAAATTCAAGTGCATCTAGCGATAGTTCAAATTCTTCCAATAGCGCTACTATCGACTACAATAATTTAGATGATGAAACAGTCTATAAAACAGCTTTAGGAGAATATCAAGCTGCTTTAGACCAAGTTAATCCTTTAACTGGTAATCAAGAAGAATACTATAACGATTCTAAAAGATATGTTCGTTTAGCTCAAGCTGAAGCAAAATTACTCGATGCAGCAGTTATGGAACCAACAACTACTGATGGTGGTTCAATGGCAATCACAAGAATTGCACCAAATTCTGTACCAAGCGTCCAATGGGGAACTGATAATGATAAATTAAAATCATTAGTTATCAGTGATGACTTTATTACAGTAGAAGATAGAACAGAATTAAAAAAATTATACAATGCAGAAAAAGCAAAAGGCGATGCAGGTAATTATGATCCTGCAGCTTATTTAAAGAATAAAGGCCATGACATTCAAACTGAATATTATACATTATTCAGCATGATTCCTGAAACTTTAGATATTCAAAATAACTCAAGAGCTACAACTACAGAATTCTTAGCGAATATGGTTGAAGGTTTAGTTCAATACGATAACTTAGGTAACTTAAAACCTGCAATGGCAACTTCTTGGGAAAAATCAACAAAGAATAACAAAACTGTTTATACATTCACTTTAAGACAAAACGCAACTTGGGTTAGATCAAATGGTGAAGTTTATGCAAATGTTGTCGCTCAAGACTTCGTTGATGGTTTCCACCACATGTTAGATTGCTCTGCTGGTTTAGGCGAATTAGTTTGTGGAGTTGTTGATGGCGCAAAAGAATATTTTAAAGGCACAACAACAAAATTTGATGATGTTGGTATTAAAGCAACAGATACTTATACATTAGAAATTACATTAGAAGCAGATATTCCTTATTTCTTATCTATGTTAACTTATTCTACATTTATGCCTATGAACGCTGATTTCTTTGCTGAACAAGGCGGTGTATTTGGCAGAACTAGATTTAAAGCACAATCTAAATCATCAAGATATAAATATGGTAAATCAACTGCAGATAATAACATTGATACAGTTCTTTATAACAGTGCATATAGA
>CAVBAX010000164.1:1247-3266 GCA_963593105.1 Candidatus Methanomethylophilaceae archaeon
TGATGGTAACGAAATTGTTTTTGTAAAGAATGATAAATATTATGATAAAGATAATGTTATTGTTACAAAGATTGATTATGCATATTCTTCAGGTAGTGATACTGACCAATATTTCAACGATGTTATCGCTGGAAAATACACAGGTTGTACATTATCTAGTGAACTTGCTTCAAAAGCAAAAGAACTTGGCTATTATGATGATTATGCATACCAAACAAATACACAAGCTACAACATATTTCTTAGGCTATAACTTAAATAGAAAGAATTATGGTAAAGATGCAACAAGTGGCTTAACATCAAATAAAGTTAACGATGAAACTAAACAAGTAAAAACAAAGAAAGCTTTATTAAATAAGAACTTTAGAAAAGCTATGTCATATGCTTGGAGCAAAAAGACATGGAATGGTATTTCTACAACTGAAGATTTATCAACAGTTTCTTTAAGAAATATGTTAGTATCTCCAGACTTTGTTGAAACAACTGAAACAGTCACAATTGATGGCAAAACATGGAATTCTGGTACAGTTTATAGCGATATGGTTCAATATTACTTAAACGAACTTAATAATGATGGAGTACAAGTACAAGATGGTGTTGATGGATGGTATTTACCAACAAAAGCACAAGAATACTTCACAAAAGCTAAAGAAGAATTAGGCGCAGATTTCTTCACAGATGGCCCAGTTGAAATTGATATCATTAACTATTCAGCTTCATCTACATTAAATTCACAAGCTCAATATTATAAAAAAGCAATTGAAGAAGCATTTGGTTCTAATTATGTTACAGTTAACATTTTAAATACTGCTAATATGTCTGATTATAACAACGCTTCATATTATGGTGAATCAAGTGATGATATGAACTACGACTTATTCTGGGGTTCAGGATGGGGCGCAGACTATGGTGATCCATTAACTTACTTAAATTCATTATCTGAAGATGGATATATGACTAAAGTTATTGGTTTATTCTAATTTAAAGTAAAATATTATTTCGGGGCAACTATGTAACTATGGTTGCCTCGTTATTTATTTTTTGAAATCATCGATATATCTTATACGATGATAAACGAAAGGAGAAAAAATGGGTAGATACGTATTAAAACGAATTATTTATTCTATATTTTCACTTGTCTGTATCATGATTATCATGGTCATCTTATTATTCGTCGCAGCAAATAGATCAAATGTAATAGGCGCAAACCGTGATCGTTTAGCGAAACTTTCTGCTAACGAACGTCAAGATGTTACTGATACCATTTATGAAGAATATGGCTTTTTAACTAAAGTTAGTTTCCAAGATTATATGAATCAAACTTATTCTGCTACATTAGATGATTATGATTATCAAGATGCTTTAACCATTCCTGAAAAAAAAGAAGATAATCAAGATAATCAATATGTTGTTGAATTTATTGATAAATATCAATCAATGGGTTATACAATTACTCAATTAGAAGCTACTTATAAAAGAGGAGAATTAACTGATTCACCTTATTTATATGCAACAAAAGATGTTAATGTTTTTGAAAGAGTATGGTCATTCTTTGCTAATTTATTTTCTTTTGAAACTGTTAATGATGTTGATAATGATATGGAACAACAATATCCAATCGAAAGAGGATATTATATCATTGAAAATAATATCTATGGTGATGTTGAAGACAAAGCAAGTGAAGTATTTAAATATTGGAGTTTATTTGATTACAAGATGGAATCTTATACTACCAATGAATATGAATTTACTATCTCAGTTACTGATGAAAAATTAGCTATTGATGATGGATTCAACATTGCTTTTTATAACAATGGTAAGATAACTAAAGTATTTGAAGATGATCTTTATTTTGATGAAGGTGCAGGTGAATATTATATCACTTTATCAATTTCTAAAGATGGAGACGAAGTCTTTTATACATACGATTATGAAAAAGAAAGTGATGAAGTTAAATCACAAACTACATTTATCAAGAAAGATAGTTACAAAGTAGAAAATAAGGGTATTTCCTTAATAT
>CAVBAX010000165.1:0-3259 GCA_963593105.1 Candidatus Methanomethylophilaceae archaeon
TTATGTAATGTTGTCGGTTACACCAAAACTTAGACAACTTGATGATAATATTGCAGAAGCTGCCTTAGATTTAGGTTGTACACCTATGCAAGCCTTAACTAAAGTAATACTTCCTCAAATTAAAGAAGGTGTCTTCTCTGGTGCTTTAGTTGCATTTATGATGAGCTTTGATGACTTTGTGATTTCTTACTTTACCACAGGTCCAGGAATTAATAATATTTCTACTTATGTATATTCTACAAGTAAACGTATTAATCCAAGTATTAATGCCCTAAGCACTTTAATTGTTATTGGTATTACAATTATTTTGATTGTAGTTAATGTTATTCCACGTATTAGACAAAAAAGGAGAATAAGAAATGAAAAAGTTGCTTAGTGTCTTATTATGTTTGATTTTATTAAGTGGCTGCCTATCTTCTAACTATGACAATGGTGAACTTAATATTTTCATGCCTGGTGAATATATTTCCGATGAAGTCGTCGAACAATTTGAATATGAATATGGTATTAAAGTAAAGATAACTTTATTTGATACAAACGAAGCTATGTATACCAAACTATTAGCTAATACTAGTAGTTATGACATTATTATTCCAAGTGACTATATGATTGAAAGATTAATATCTGAAGGATATCTACAAGAACTTGATAAGTCAAAACTAACTTGCTTAGATTATCTATATGACGGTGTTAAGAATATGGACTATGATCCAAATAACGATTATTCCGTTCCTTATTTCTGGGGCAATGGTGGTATCGTATATGATCCTGAAATTATTGATGAAGAAGATGTTATCAATGAAGGCTGGGCTGTACTAAAAAATCCTAAGTATAAAGGACAAATCTATATGTATGACTCGATTCGTGATATTTTCATGGTAGCATTTAAATCACTAGGCTATTCAATGAATACAAATGATGAAAATCAAATTAATGAAGCTTACATGTGGCTTGTAGATATCGCAAAGACAATGTCTCCAGCTTATGCAACTGATGAATGTATTGATGGCTTGGCATATGGCGAAAAGGCAATGGGCTTTATGTATTCTGGTGATGCTGCTTATATTCTATCGGAAAATGAAAATATGCGATTTTATGCACCTGAAGAGGGAACCAACTACTTTGTAGATGCTATGGTTATTCAAAAAGGCGCAAAGAATGTTGAAAATGCCTATAAGTTTATTAACTATATTACCGACTATGATGCAGCTTTTGAAAATAGTTTATATGTAGGCTATGCTTCAGTTAACAAAGAAGTATTAAATGATTTAACATTACCTGATGGTGATTTTGATGGAAATGAAGCATATATACCTCGTGATAAAAATGAAAATGATGAAGTTTTCCATAATAATGAAAAACAACTAGCTACTATTTCTGAATTATGGGTAAAGGTTAAAAACCATTAAGATGTATCAAATGATACATCTTTTTGTTATTATCGATATATGGGAAATTTATTAGATAACTTTTTTTATAATTTTGATTATTCTTTATTAGCTTTTTTTCATGAATTAGCTTTAAACTGCGGCGATATATTGACACCTATATCTAAATTTCTGGCAATAATTGGTAATTTGCCACTATTGGTATTAGGTTATGTTGCGATCATTTTAATATTTATTAAAAAATATCGAAAAAAAGGAATTACTATGTTGCTTGCCATAATTTTAGGTGCGATTATTACTTCGGTAATTGTAAAACCACTAGTCTTAAGACAAAGACCATATCAAAGCGATGTCGAAGTATTTAAAACATGGTGGCAATTTGTAGGAAGTGCTACAGAAGAAGATAGTTCATTTCCAAGTGGCCACTCATGTGCTGCTATGGCGGGTTCCTTAGCGTTTTTATTAAGTTCTAAAAATAAAAAATATGCTTGGTTGATAATGATTTATCCATTATTAATGGCATGTTCTAGAATTTATTTATGCGTTCATTATCCAAGCGATGTACTTGCAGGTTTGATTGTTGGATGCATTAGCGCAATACTTGCGAATTTAATTGTTAATAAAATTTATACAAAAAAATATGATTTAAAAGTGAATTAGTATATTCGCTTTTTATATTGTGCTAAAATGAAATCAGTTTTCAGGGCAGGGTTAGATTCCCGATCGGTGGTAAACCCCACGAGCATTATGCAGAACTTGTGAGATTCAAGTGGCGACAGTATAGTCTGGATGGAAGGAGATTTTTTTATGAAAACTAATTATAAGATGCACCTTATTGTGTGCGTAGCTGTTTTAAGTGCATTAGCAGGAGTTTTGATGTTGATTGAATTCCCACTACCTATTGCACCACCTTTTTATAAGGTTGATTTATCAGATGTGGCTGCACTTATTGGTGGCTTCATGTTTGGACCTTTAGCTGGCTTACTTATTTGCCTATTAAAGGTATTGATTTCTATTGTTTTAAATGGCACAACAACTGCCTTTGTAGGTGAATTCGCTTCATTTTTAATGGATGGTACATTTGTCTTTGTGACTTCGCTAGCTTATAAACATATGCCGGGGAAAAAAGGCAATATTATCGCATTAACAATTGGAGTATTAGCTCTTACGCTAATGGGCGCACTTGCTAATTATTTCTTGATGATACCAGCTTATGTCAAGTTTATGCATTTCCCACTTGATTCGATCATTCAAATGGGAACAGCTGTTAATAAAAATGTTAATTCATTATTATCTTTAATTATTTTGTGTACAGTACCATTTAATTTAATAAAAGGCGGAATTATTAGTATTATTGCTTATATATTAAATAAGCGTTTACCAAAATTAGATCAAATTGCCTAGAGCCTGAAATATGGCTCTTTTCTTAAGATAAAATCACAAAAAATTGTAAATTCTGCAATTATTTGTGACAAATTTTTGTAAAATCTGCAATTTTTTTATTATTATTTGAATATATTGTGCCTCAACTATCTAAAGATAATCATAAATTTCAATTTACAAAGCTTGGCCATGAAGCAAGATTTTCTTTGCTTTATGGTTGCACTAAATGGATTGAAACGCAGGTATTTGTTTGATTGTAAATAACATAGCGACCTTAGATTTGCCACTTCAAGGAAATGAAGACGAAGATAATTTCAGATTATATTATTCAGATACTTCTTTACTTTTGGCATCACTTGAAGAGGATGCTTTAAATGATTTGCTGGTTAATAAAAATCTTGGTGTATATAAGGGCGCAATATATGAAAATATTGCGGCAATTTGTTTATATAAACAAGGCTATAAACTATATTTCCATAGATCTAATG
>CAVBAX010000166.1:0-3224 GCA_963593105.1 Candidatus Methanomethylophilaceae archaeon
GCGCTAACTGGGTATGGTCTACTGCTAAGGGTGCTTGTGTATATAAAGTAAATAATACTAGTGCTAAATAATTAGATTAATGACAGTTTATAAGAGGGTTTGGGTTTAATACTCAGCCCTTTTTATTATGGTTATATTGTTTTTGTCGTATAATGTTTGACATATGAAATACACATTAGAAGATAAGATACTTAAGATTGATATTGGTTCATTATTTAATGAAAAGATCCAAGATTTCTTTGATGAGTTTGTTCCTTCAAAGAAGATGCAACATTTGCTTATTCAAAATAAATGGATAAGACTAGATGGTAATCCTTGTAAAAGAGATGATTATATAGTTGGTATGAATCTAGAAATTAATATTTATCCAGAAAGTTATGAATATGAAAAGCTAGATTGTAAGTTAGATGTTGTTTATGAAGATGAAATCATTTTGGTTGTTAATAAGCCAAAGGGAGTTTTAGTACATTCAGATGGAATAGATCCTAATACTTTAGCTAAGTGGGTTGAAAGTTATTATAGTGATAGGCCATATATTAGTGCTTTGCCATTACATAGATTAGATAAGGAAACTAGTGGTTTAGTTATGTTTTCTAAGTCTATTGTTTTTCAACCTTTGCTTGATAAGTTATTGAGTGAAAAACAAATTAGAAGATCTTATCTTGCATTTGTTTTGGGAAAGATGGAAAAGGATGCTTCTATGGTAATTAATGAGCCTATTGGTAAGGATAGACATAACGCTAATAAGCGTGTGGTGTTTAAGGGTGGCCAAAGTGCTCTTACAAAGGTAAGGTCTTTAGGTTATAGCAAGAAGAATAATTTTTCAGTATTACGTTGTGTATTAGATACTGGCAGAACTCATCAAATAAGGGTTCATTTAGCTTATAAGCATTATCCAATTTTAAATGATACTTTATATGGAGAAGAGTCAAAACTTTGTATTAGAATGGGTTTAATGGCTGATGAGCTTGATTTCTTTCATCCTTTAAAACAAGAAATGATGAATATTGAATGTGAATTGCCTAATGATTTATCTAAGTTGTATTTTGAGGTTTTAAAATAATGAATAAGACTAATGCGATGCGCCAATTGGATAAGGCTAAAGTCAAATATGAAGTATTAGAATATGATATTGATAAAGAAGATTTTTCAGGTGTCAAAGTAAGTGAATATCTTCATCAAGATCCTAAGATGTGTTATAAAACTTTGGCTGGTAAACACGATCATGATTTATATGTAATGGTTATTCCGGTTAATAGTGAACTTGATTTAAAGAAATGTGCTAAGGAAATAGGTGTTAAAAATATTGAACTTGTACATGTAAAAGATTTGCTTAAGGAAATAGGCTATGAAAGAGGAAGCGTATCACCTATTGGTGCTAAGAAGAATAAGGGTGTTTTCTTTGATAAAGAAGTATTAAATCATGAACAAATAGAATTATCAGGTGGTGCTTTTGGCATTAGTTTAAAAGTAAATAGAGATGAAATAATTAAGTATTTAAATGCTTCTGTTAAGGACTTATGTAATGAAATATGATGCGATAGTACTAGGTGGTGGTATTGGTAAAAGAGCAGATTTGGGTTTTAATAAGGTCTTATATAAGATGAAAAATGGTAAGACTGTTTTAAATAATGCCTGTGATATCTTTTTAAATGATAAAGATTGTAAAAAAGTAATAGTAGTATGTAACTTTGACATTGATTTTAGTAGTGATAAGTTGATTGTTACTTGTGGTGGAAGTGAAAGATATGAGTCAGTACTAAATGGGCTAAAATACGTAAGTAGTGACTATGTTTTAATACATGATGGGGCTCGTCCTTTTTTAGATAGAGAAGACTTGGAAAATCTAAAAAATGAAGCGTCTAAATATGGATCAGCTATACTTGCTAAAAAGGCTATAGATACTATTAAGTATGTAAATGATGGTTTTATTGATAAGACGATCGATAGAGAATATATCTATTATGCTGTTACACCACAGGGCTTTAATAGTGATTTAGTTAAAAAGTGTTATAGTAGCGTAGATTTAGTTGGTATTACTGATGATGCTTCTGTGCTAGAAAAATGTGGCTATAGAGTAAAAGTTGTGGAATGCAAACACGATAATCCCAAGCTTACTTTAAAAGATGATTTTAAGAATATATGATTAAGGAAGTAATAGTAGTAGAAGGTAAAAATGATACTTTAAATCTTAAGAAGTATTTTGATTGTGATACGATTGAGACTAGTGGTTCAGGTTTATCTAAGGATACTTTAGAGTATATTAAGGAAGTTAATAATAAGCGTGGTGTTATTTTGTTTTTAGATCCTGACTCACCAGGTGAGAAGATAAGAAGTCGTATTAATAACTATATACCTGGTTTGAAGAATGCTTTTGTGTTAAAGGAAAATGCTCGTACTAGTAAAAAAGTAGGAGTAGAACATGCATCTTACGATGTATTAAAGGATGCTTTAGATAATGTGGTTAGTTATAAGGATTTTCATAATACTATTAGCTTAAATGATTTATATGAATTAGGGCTTATTGGTTTAGATTCAAGTTCATATAAAAGAGATGCAATATCTAAGAAGTTTCATATTGGAAAATGTAATGGTAAGACGATGTTAAATCGTTTGAATATGTTGGGAATTAGTAAAGAAGAATTAAATGATATCGAATATTAATTATGTAAAAAAGACTTTGGGTGATTTAAAGGCTAAGAAGAAATTTGGTCAAAATTTTCTTATTGATTCAAATATTGTTGATAATATTGCCAAAAATGCTTGTGACCTTAATTGTTTAACTATTGAAATAGGGCCAGGCCTTGGCGCACTTAGTGAAATGTTGCTTAAATATTCAAAATGTGTCGATGCTTATGAAATAGATAGAGACATGTATGAGATTTTAAATAATAGTATAGATGATGAAAGATTTCATGTTTATTTAGAGGATTTTTTAGATACTGATTTAAGCAAATATGAAGGACAAGAAATAAGGGTTTGTAGTAATTTACCATATTATGTAACTACGCCAATTCTTTTTAAATTGTTTAATTCTAATTTAGATATTTCCAAGATTACGGTTATGGTACAAAAGGAAGTATGCGATCGTTTTAAGGCTAAAACAGGAAGCGAAGACTATAATGCGCTTAGTATTATTGTTCAATATTTATATGATGTAAAACTAGAGATGAATGTTTCAAAGGCTGTCTTTTATCCAAGTCCCAAAGTAGATAGTGCAGTTG
>CAVBAX010000167.1:0-3193 GCA_963593105.1 Candidatus Methanomethylophilaceae archaeon
AAATAATTGGCATTTAGATGATTGTGAAATGTATGTAACATTAGAACCATGTCTAATGTGTGGCGGAGCGATTATTAATTCAAGAATTAAAAAAATATATTATGCAGCTAAAGATCCAAAAGGAGGATCATTTGGTAGTAATTTAAATATAAAAGAAATTAAAGGAATTAATCATTATCCAGATAGTGAATTTATAGAATCTAAAGAATATATCAAATTATTAAAAGATTTTTTTAAGTCAAAAAGATAAATATTTCCATGGAAATATTTATAAAAATAATAAAGTAATTAAAGATTGTATAATAAATGTATTATGAGTTATCAAGTATTATATAGAACATATAGACCATCAAGATTTGATGAGGTTGTAGGACAAGAATATATTGTCAAGATATTAAAAAATGCCATAAAAAATAAAAAGATTGCCCATGCTTATTTATTTGCAGGACCTAGGGGAACAGGCAAAACTACTATCGCTAAACTTTTCGCCAAGGCAATTAATTGTCCTAATTTTAAAGAGGAAGCATGTGAAACTTGTAGTAGTTGCAAGTCTTTTCAAGAAGGAAATCATCCAGATATTATTGAACTAGATGCTGCTAGTAATAACAGTGTTGATGATATAAGAGAAATCATTGATCAAGTCCCTTATGCACCTATGGTTGGTGAATATAAAGTATATATAATTGATGAAGTTCATATGTTGACAGCTCAAGCCTTTAATGCACTTTTAAAGACTTTAGAAGAACCACCAGCTCATGTTGTTTTTATACTTGCGACAACCGATCCTCAAAAAATCATTCCAACTGTTTTAAGTAGATGTCAAAGATATAATTTTTCTAAGATTTCTAATTTAAACATGAAAAAGAAGATGATTGAAATACTTGATAAAGAAAATCTTAAATATGAAGAAAAAGCACTAGAAGAAGTAGCTGTTTTGGCCGAAGGTGGTATGAGAGATGCTCTATCAATACTAGAACAAGTACTTTCGTATAATAATGAAGGTGTATTTTTAGAAGATATTCAAAAAATATTTGGCTTAAGCACAAAGGAAGAAAAAGTAAATCTATTGATAAATGCTCATCAAGATATCACTCAAGCAATAAGTCAACTTAGAGAAATGTATAATTCAGGGATTGATGCTAAAAGACTTACTATTGATTTGTTAGAGATAATTAAAGAAGGGTTAATTTATTCTGATGAACAAAATCAAACATTATTAAATAAAATTGATAAGTTTGATGCCATGAATCTTTTAGATGCTGTAGAAGTTAAAGATTTATTGAATGATATATCTTATTTAGAAGAAGCACTATCAAAAACCAGGGGTAATCAAAATTTTTTAACTTACTTAGAACTTGCACTAGTTAAAATGAGTGGTGCTAAGGCTAAAAAAGTTTTATCTCCAGTAGAATCTTTTGCAAAAGAGCCTATAAAAGAAGAAAAAAATAAGGTTTTAACTCCAATCATTGAAGAAGTTAAATTAGAAACAAAAGAAGAATCTATAGTTGAAGATGTTCCTACAAAAGAAGAAATTAAGCAAGTAGAGTCTATTGAAAAGCCAATAGAGATAATTAAAGAACAATCTTTAATAACAGAAGAACAAGAACTTGTAGAGTCTGAAGTTGAAGAAGAAAATATTGAAGAATCAAAACTAGAACCAGTAATTAAAAAAGTAGAAG
Source organism: Candidatus Methanomethylophilaceae archaeon (assembly GCA_963593105.1). Taxonomy (GTDB): domain Bacteria; phylum Bacillota_I; class Bacilli_A; order Erysipelotrichales; family Erysipelotrichaceae; genus Colivicinus. The sequence goes on from CAVBAX010000167.1 coordinate 1,680, forward strand.
GTCCAAGTATTGATTATTTAGCTGCTTTACTTTTAACTGCCAGCAAGAACTATAAAGAATCAGATTCCATTATTTATAATCGTATGGAACTTTATATGTATGATCCAAATAAGCGTAAATACTATGAGTTATTAAAAAATACTAAATTATTTGCTTCTGGTAAAGATATTATTATTGTCACAGGTCCAAGAATTGCGATTGATAATATTAATGATGAAGAAAATAAAAATGAATTATATCGTTTTATAATGGAAGAATTTGGTTTAGATAAAGTAATTTATGGTGTTGAAGATGAAAAATGTGGCGAACTAATTGCTAAATACAAAGAAATTGTCAATGCTCAAAATAATTTAATACCTAATGTAGAAAAGCCAAATATAAAAAAAGAAATGACAAATGAAGAAAAAGTAAAAGAACTTTTTGTGAATGCGAGAATTGAAGACTAATGTATCCAAGTAAATTTCAAAAAATTATAGATATATATGAAAAATTACCAGGAGTTGGCAACAAAACTGCTCAACGTTTTGCGTTTACTTTACTTGATTTAAGTAAAGAAGAACTAAATGATTACGCTGAGTCATTAAACGATTTAGCAACCCTAAAAAGATGCAAAGTATGTGGTTTTTTAAGTGATGGTGATTTGTGTCCAATATGCATTGATACAAATAGAGACAAATCAATTATTATGGTAGTAGCTTATCCACAAGATTTAATCGCTATTGAAAAAACCGAAACATTTAAAGGAACTTATCATATCTTAAATGGTCTATTATCTTCTAGTAAAGGTATCTTTCCTGAAGATTTAAAAATAGAAGAATTATTAAATAGAATAGATGAAAATACCAAAGAAATTATAATTGCTACATCTCCAACAATGGATGGGGAAATGACTGCGTTATATTTAGATAAGATATTAAAAGATAAAAATATATTAGTAACTAGACTTGCTCATGGTTTACCAATGGGGGCAAATCTAGATTATGCTGATGAATTAACTTTAATAAAAGCGATGAACAATCGTAAAAAAATCGAGGAAGCATGAAATTAGTTAAGTCTTTTGATGAAGGCAATAACTTTGAAAACGCCATCATACCCTTAAGTTTAAATATTGAAGAAGTAGATTTTTTGTATCGTCATGAAATTGAAACTAAGAAACTTGAATGGGTTAAAAGGGTAATTAATAAGCATAAAAACATAAAAGTTAAATTTATTAGAGTCAACGAAGAAAATATTGATAAGTATATTGACGAAAATACGATAGTTGATGTCAGTGCAAGTAAGTACTTATCGCTTGTCTTATGTGAGATAGCTTTAAAAGAAAATAAACAAATTATTTATTATGATGGTGAAGAAAGATGCATCAAAGACTATAAGAAACACGTTATCTTAAATGATAAGATGTTTAAATTTGATATTGAAGATATCATAACCCTAAATGGTGGTAAGATTATATCTAACTTACATGAAGCTGTAAAAGATAAAGATACTATCGATTTAATCTACAAGACTATAGA
>CAVBAX010000168.1:0-3180 GCA_963593105.1 Candidatus Methanomethylophilaceae archaeon
CGATTGTGAAATGTAATCTTTCTATGATTTACCTTATCACTTTGTGGGAATGTCTTATCCCACTCTAAAGTCAAATTAAGTTCTTCCATTATTTATTTCTCCTTTGTAGTTGCTTGTTTATAAGTAACATCATCTACTTCTTCTAACCATTCATTAGAAGTTTCTTCACCTGGCACCTCTATTGCAAGATGGGAAAACCAACTATCAGGTGCAGCACCATGCCAATGTTTTACGCCAGCAGCTATGTTTACCACATCCCCTGGATAAAGCTCACGTGCAGGCTTGTTCCATTCTTGATAAAAGCCTTTACCTGCAACACAGATTAGTATTTGGCCACCACCATTTTTGGCGTGGTGAATATGCCAATTGTTACGGCATCCTGGTTCAAATGTCACATTAAAAACACCAAGCTGTTTGCTAGATATTGGTGCTAAATAGCTTTGACCAATAAAATATTTTGCAAAAGCATCATTGGGGGAACCAATAGGAAATATCATCTCATTTTCATGTTTTGTTTTAGCATCAATGGCATTATCATTAGTCCAGATTTCTTTTGCCATATTAAATACCGCCCATGCCTTTGGCCAACCTGCATAAAATGCGCTATGGGTAATGATTGCGGCAATTTCCTTTTTAGTTACACCATAATTTTTAGCATTTTGAAGATGATACTTTAAAGAAGAATCAGTTATTCCTTGTGCCATTAAAGCAACCACCGTAATAATACTTCTAGTTTTTAAATCAATATCTTCATTGTTCCAGTTTTCCCCAAAAAGAACATCGTCATTAAAATGTGCAAATTCTTTCGCAAATTCTCCAAGTGCATCTCTTCCTGCTGTTTGTTTAATAGTCATTTGTTTATATCTCCCTTCCCATTTGATAAGCTTTTTCTAAAGCTGGATGATCATTGATATCGCCAATTTCTGTAACTCCACCTACAAATAAAGTTTTTGTTAATTCGCAATGAGGAAAACAATCTACCCAGCCTTGAATGGCTTTAATACTTCCTTCAACTGTTTGATCCTCATCTTCTGCTGCTGTCGCTAAGAAATATACTTTTGTAAAGTTATAATCTGAGTTAAATAAGGGATTTGCCCTATCTAACATAGTTTTTAATTGACCACTGATGCTGTAGTAATAAACAGGAGATGCAAATACAAGTACATCTGCATCATGCATTTTTGAAGCGATTTCTATCGCATCATCTTTAATAACGCATCGTCCTAACTTTTGACAAGCTAAACATCCCTTACAAAATCCATATTGTTTTTCTCTTAGATAAATGATTTCAACCTCATTACCTGAATCTTTTGCACCATTGGCAAAGTATTCAGCAAGTGTCTCAGAATTGCCACCTTTGCGAGGACTTGATGACAATATCAAAATTCTTTTTCCCATATTACTTTAACCTCTTTAATTTGAAACACATTATTTCATGTGCTAAACTTAAGATAAACCATAAACCTAACTTTAGGTCAAGATATTTTGGAAAAAAATTTGGAGGTATCTTATGTATACAATTGGACAGGTAGCAGAAATGTTTAATTTACCTATTTCTACTCTTCGCTATTATGATAAACAAGGACTATTCCCAAATCTTACGCGAGAGTCTAACATTCGCAAATTTAGCGATAATGATATTGAAGCACTTAGAGTTATTGAATGTCTTAAAAAATCAGGTCTAGAAATCAAAGACATCAAGCTCTTTATGGAATGGTGTGGTGAGGGTTCTTCTACTTACTTAAATCGTTTTGAGCTTATCCATAAACAAAAAGAACGTGTTGAAGCAGAAATTAAAGAACTTCACAAGACACTAGATATGCTCAACTATAAGTGTTGGTATTACACTCAAGCTATAAAAGATGGAAATGAAGACACGGCAAAAGCATTAACACCAAATGGCTTACCAGATGATATCTTAAAAGCATATAACAATTCACATAGTTGATTTTCTAATGATAAATGATATGAATTATTGGATGTAAATATCCAATAATTAACAAGGAAGCATTATTGGAAAATCAACGATTAAATGCTGATGACAACATAGAATATGATACTGTAGAATCAATTTTTGTTGTTTCTGGCATGACTGGTGTTCTTGAAGACTGCCTAGCTGATGGAATAAAAATTCTCGTTTAAAAAATACTATACTAAATCAGATTTTATGTAAAATAAATGGATCAACATTATCAAATAAAGGATATTCGTGTTGATTTCAATGAATTTTTTGATATTTTCACACTAAATTACATGGATATTTTTGTAAACTTTACAAAATACGACACGAATAATAGAAAACCAATATAAATATGTAGAAAAGGGTCTGCGAACTATCCAATATAATCATGAATTATATAATGATATTGTGTTGATACTATGCACATTTTTGCATATAATAATGATGAATGGAGGTACTTTCTATGGCAACAACAAATTTAAATATCAGAACTGAAAAAGCTGTCAAGGAACAGGCTGAGGAGATTTTCAATGAACTTGGGCTTAACATGACAACTGCAATTAATATGTTCTTAAGAACCGCTATTCGTGAACATGGAATTCCTTTTGATTTGAAACTTGATGTACCAAATGACACGACTGTTGCAGCTATCAAGGAAGGCAGAAAGCTTATGTCTGACCCTACTTCTCCAAGATATTCAAACATGGCTGATCTTAAAGCGGCATTAGAAGTATGAAATATGATGTGCAATTTACCAATCAGTTTAAAAAGGATTTGAAGCTCGCTAAAAAGCAAAACAAAAATCTTGATAAATTGTTTGAGGTAATTGATATTCTAGCAAATGGTGGAACACTAGACGCAAAATATAAAGATCATAATCTCTCAGGCAACTACAAAGGGACACGCGAATGCCACGTGGAACCTGACTGCTTACTTATTTATGAAATTCAAAATAAGTTGCTTGTACTAATGCTATATCGACTCGGTACACACTCAGAACTATTTAAAAAATAGCTTCTGTTTCAAGTACAATATTCATCTAGAAACATCTGTCATTAATGGCAGATGTTTTTTCTATGTGTAATAAATTCAGGAAAAAGCAGTATTATTGGAAAAACTAATATAAAGTAGGCTGTTTTAGCTTTTTTGTTCTTCTTCCAGCTCCTGTACCAGGTATTCATCACTCATGCAATGCATGTCAGAAATTCCTTCGCTCATCA
>CAVBAX010000169.1:0-3158 GCA_963593105.1 Candidatus Methanomethylophilaceae archaeon
AATATGTCCTCTATTTAAGGCATCTAAAGTATTTTCTAATTGTTTACCATCTAAACAAATTACTTTATATTTAGAATTATCTTTTTCGATTAAAGTTAAAAGATATTCAATATTACCATAAGGCATATCAACTTCTTCGATCTTTGAAAAAGGATCTAAAAATGGTTTTCCTTCTATTACATATTGATTAATAAGTAAACGTTTAAAGTCTTCATAAACATAAAACTTAAGAGGAAGTTTCTTTTCCTCATGCATTTCTTGAATATAGGCAATAGTTTCTTCACTTAGTAATTTAATATGTTCATCAATTTTAGTTTTATCACTTAAATAAATGTTAAAATTGCCATAATCAATTAAATGTTCTTTTTTAAAGTACGCATAAAAGAAATAAGAAGATTGTCTAAAAATATCATTAAATAAATATTCTAGATTTAGTTCAAGTTCACCACTTGTCGCTTCTATATTTTCTTTTAAATATTCTTTTTCTTTTTCACTAAAGAAAACATCTTTACTAAAACAAATATCTACTTCTTCTATTTGTTCAACTGTTCTTTGGCTATTAATGTCAAAAAATCTAATCGAATCAATCACATCATCAAAAAATTCAATTCTTATCGGTTTTGTATAATTAACAGTAAAAACATCAATAATATAACCTCTAACCGCATAAGTCATTGGTGTTTCTACATGTATTGACTTTTCATAACCTAGCTTTTGTAGCTTTGAAATTAAATCATCACGATTATAAATATCATCTTTTTTAAGATGAATAATACTATTAAGCAATACTTCCTTTTCAGGTAAATGTCTTATAAAGCCATAAGGTGAAGTAATAATGACCTTTGGACTACTGGTAATAATCTTATATAAGGCAAATAATCTTTCGGCCCTATTTTCAAAAGAAGTTGCGATTTCTTCACATCTTAAAGATTCTTCAGGAAGATAAGTTACAATCTCATCATCATTAAAATAAGATAATAAAATATCCTTTAATCTATTAGCCATATAGTTATTTTCTTTAACCACTATTAAAGGCTTATCACTTTTTAAACTTCTTAAAGCTATTCTTAAAGCTTCTTCAATTAAACAGTTGTAAGACAAAACAAAAGGCTTTTGGCCTTTTTCTATTTCTTCTACTTTCGCTAATAAATCAAGATTCTTCATTTTTAATTAAAATTACTCATTGTCTTAGAAAAGTCATTATCAAGAGCATAAATAAGGGCATCAGAAGCCTTATCAATACTTTCTTCATAAGCTTTTAAATCCTCGAACTTAGTCTTACCTAAAACATAGTCAACAACTGGAATCAAAGGATCTTTTCCAATTCCTACTCTAATGCGTTTAATATCTTGGCTATGTAATAAGTCAATAATATTGCGCATGCCATTTTGACCACCGCATGAACCAGATTGTCTTAATCTAATCTTACCAACAGGCAAATCTAAATCATCATGCACCACAATTAAATCTTTAACATCAATATTAAAATATTTCATAAAAGGGGCAACTGCCTCACCTGATAAATTCATAAAAGTTAAAGGTTTAAGAAAATAAACCTTTTCACCATTGTGATTTATACAAGTATAATCTGCATTAAACTTATTATTATCAAGTTTGATGTTTAATTTATCTAAAGTCTTATCTATTACTTTAAATCCTGTATTATGTCTTGTATTTTCATATTTCTTACCAGGATTACCTAATCCAACAATTAACTTCATTTGTTTTCCTCTACGGGGGCTGAATCATCGGGGTTCGAACCATCTTTATGATATTTATCATAAATTTCTAAATCTAAAGTAAAGGCACTACCAATTAGGGTTGTTGTAAATTCGCTAATTAGTTCTTCATCGCTTTCATCAATTGGTTCACCTGTATACACTAATAAAGAAGCTGCAACTTTCTTAAAAATACCAATTAAATTCTTATCATATTTATAATCACTATATTCACCATTTAATAAAGTCTTTAAAAAGCTAATGGCTTCAATGCCCTTATCTAATAAAGCTAAATAAGTAGAATTAAATACTTGATATTCAACAAATTCATTTAAGTCTTGCTTATATATATCTACTTTTTCATAAACCTTATTCATAACATCAATCATTGTTTGTTTTCTAGCCCTAGATAAAATTAATGTTAACCAAATAAAAATTTCACTATTTAATAAAACTCTATCTTTAGAAAAAACATCTTTTTCAAAAAAGATATCATGCATAAAATCGCACTTATCAATTTCATTTAAAACAGTATCGCTATCTTTATCTAAATCTTCATAAATCTTAATTAGATTAGATTTAGCTTTTAGACATATATCTGTTTCTGAACTTATGTAGCTAACAAGTTCTTCATAAGCTCCCTCTTGTTTTTTTAATATTTTGGTATAGATATCAATATAAGTTTTATCCTTACGATATTGACCGACTTTTTTAAAATTGTTATATGACATCATAACCGTTAATACGATTAATACAACTAAAAATATAATTTGCATAAAAATACCTCACTACTTATTATAATTGAACAAATTATCATAGTTTTTATTAATTTGTTCAAGGAAACTATCTTCATCTATTCCTCTTATTTCCATTATCTTTTTGGCAGTATAAACAACATTACTAGGTTCATTTCTTTTACCACGATTAGGAACAGGACTTAAATATGGTGAATCAGTTTCTATCAAAAGCTTATCCAAAGGAATATTAGCCGCCACTTCAAGTGGTTCCTTAGCATTTTTAAAAGTAACAGGGCCACCAATCGAAATATAATAGCCTAGCTTTATAAACTCTTTGGCAAGTTCATATGAACCGCTATAACAATGTAGCACTGCTTTACAAGGGTGTTTTTTTAATATCTTATAAGTATCACCTAACGCTTCCCTTGCATGAATGATAACTGGTTTATTTAGCTTATTGGCAATTTCAATTTGCCTTATAAATAAGTCAATTTGTTTATCCTTTGTATCTTTGTACCAATGATAATCCAAGCCTATTTCACCTACCGCATCGCATTTTTCCATTAGTGTCACATATTTATTAAATTCATCTTCGTCCATATTTGTGTACTCTGGATAAACACCGATGGCTTTTTTAAATTCAATGCCTTCTTTTTTAATATTCAAGGTTCTTTGATAGTCATCTAGCGATACACATACTAAC
>CAVBAX010000170.1:0-3139 GCA_963593105.1 Candidatus Methanomethylophilaceae archaeon
CTATAATCACTAATTTCTTCAAATAAAGACTTATCAAAATCCTTATCCTTTAGATAACGATCATGATTTCCTCTTATAAGAATCTTTTTACCATTTAATCTATTCAATAACCCATTTACATCTTCACCCTTAAAAGACATAGAAAAGTCACCTAAAATAACAACCTCATCTTTTTTATTCCTAACCTTCAAATTCCATTTTTCAATCATATACTCATTCATAGCTTCTACACTATCAAAACCACGATGATCCATTCTAGAATTTAAAGCCTCATGATGAAAATGTAAATCGGATATAAAATACCTCATCTACCAAACCATTCTTCTTCTTTTAAAAGTTAACATTCCATATAACCTAACAACTGATAAAGGAATAGACAATAAACTTAAAAGTATTGTACCTATAACACATTCTGGTAATTTACTTATAAACACATACGCTTTCTTATACTCTATATATTCAGCTATTAAACAAACAATAGTCTCAAAAAACAAATAAAATAAAAAAACATTTATATTAAAAAACATTAAGCTTAACAATATAAAAATTGGACCAAGCAGTTCAAATATAATCTCATAAGGCAAAACCAAACAACCTAAGTACTTATACTTTGGATTAAATATTAAATCTTTATGCTTAATCAAACAATCAAGCAATCCTCTTTGCCACCTATCTCTTTGTCTAAAAAGTCTTTTTAAATCAGTTGGCACCAAAGTATAACAAACACTACTTGCATCATATACAATCTTCTTATTTTGCTTACTTAAAGAAAGTATAAGCTCCATATCCTCGCCTACAGTATTTGTATTATATTTAAACAATTCATCTTTTCTAAATAATCCAAACGCTCCTGATATTAAACAATTAGCCTCTAAGCTATTAAACAAAGACCTTGTTATATTAAAAGCCTTCATATACTCAAGCCTTTGAACAAAAGCCAAAACACTTTCTTTATCACTTATAGCCTTAAGCTTACCACCTATACAAAATACTTCATCGTTAAAGTTGTTTAACAACAACAAAATCGCATTATCTGCAAGTATACAATCTGCATCTAATACGCATATATATTCATATTTAGCACTTTCAATGCCAACATTTAAGGCATTAGCCTTACCTAAATCTTCTATATAAAGTTTTCTTACATTTTTGCCAATGTAAGTTTGTCTTCCACAAACACCATTTACTAAAATAAGAACCTCATATAAATCAAAATTTTGTCTATGTATCGAATCAAGTACCCTTGTATAGGAACTATCATTTTTAATTGGAATTAGAAAACTTACCCCTACATCGATTCTCCCTTTTTCCTTACAAATATAACCTTAATAGTCTTCAATATAATTCTTATATCTAAACCTATATGCCAATTCTCTATATATTCTTTATCAAGCCTTACAACCTCATCAAAATCAGTAATTTGATTTCTACCAGATACTTGCCACAAACCTGTAATACCAGGCTTAATAGACATTCTAATACGATGCCTTAAATCATACTTCTCCCATTCATTTACTGTAGGAGGACGAGTACCAACTAAAGACATATCACCCTTTAAGACATTAAAGAATTGTGGAAACTCATCTAAAGAAGTCTTTCTTATAAAAGTACCAATACCTGGTATGATTCTAGGATCATCTTCCATCTTAAACATCAAACCATCTTTAACTCTATTGTTAGCTTCTAACTCTTTTAAATGAGCCTCAGCATTTGGAATCATAGACCTAAACTTATACATATAGAAATGCCTTCCATTTAGACCTATTCTTTCTTGTTTATAGAATATAGGACCACCAGGTGATTTAATCTTAATAAGTGGACCAATAAAAACAGCTAATATTAAAGTAATCAAAGAACCAATAATACCACCTAATAAATCAATAAGCTTCTTTCTAAAAATCTGCTTATTAGACCTATGCTTTACTGAACTTGTTAAAACAGGCTCATTAAATAAAGATTGAGCTCTTTGTTCTTGTCCTATTAAAGAAGTAATCTTAGAAAGTCTAAGATGTACTGTAATACCCATAGTAGATAAACCCGTAAGAACATCAGAAGGAACATCTGAATACTTTATATCTAGATATACTGAATCAATCCAATTAGCACATACATAAGACAATAAATCATCTTTATTACATACTACCTTGAAATCTTTATATTCTTGAATATCCAAATCATCAAAGACACATAAACCAACTATGTTATAAAAATCATAATTGTACTTTAAGATATCATTAACACAATCATCTAATCTATTCTTACTTGTAACCACAAGTAACTTTAAACCATTAAACCTATTAGATAGCTTTACTCTTTTCTTTAATACCTTAATCCAAACAATATCAGCTATAAAAGAAATAAAACCATAACTAACATACTCAATAGCTAAATAAAGTCTTGATACATTAGAACTTTCTTTTATCGCAAATAAAAGAAAAGTAACTAAAGCTAACTGTAATAAAGAAAACACAATAGTTCCATAACCTATAGATAATTTACCCTTCTTTAAGATATCACTATAGGGATTATAGAAATAAGTTAAAACTATATACGATAATAACTCATATATAAAAAGTAACCTATATATTGGACTATCTAAACTAAGACTTGGAAGTGGCCTAATAATATTAGCCAAAAAGAAAGAAACAATTAGACTAAGTACACCTATAATAAAGAAATCTAAGTGTTTTAAAATACCCTTTTTATTCATAAAACCCTTTATATTAATTAACTAACATAATTCACAAAAAAAGTGTATAAAAGTCCTAAGGCATCTATATATAAATGTCTTACTATTCTATAGCACTCTATACATTAATCATCTCAAAAATCAAGGCTGAATCATGTTAGATATGTAAGTTATTATACCCCCCCCCCCGCTAAAAAAGGAAAAGTACAAAATAAACAAGCCTATCTCTAGGCTATATTTATATTAGCATAAAACACACAATAACTAAACTATAATATGGTTGTTCAAAAGCGATATTTTTTATCATGAATAAGTCCGACATAATTTAGATTTTTCTAAACAAACTATCTATCCTTTGGTTAAACATATACCCAATAATTCTTCAGCTATTTTAGATGATTTAATTCTCATAAGATTATCATAGATATCAGCTTTACCAAGAAGATTCAT
>CAVBAX010000171.1:0-3136 GCA_963593105.1 Candidatus Methanomethylophilaceae archaeon
CCTTACGATTATATTATATCATTAATTATCTCTTTTGTAAATAGGAAATTACTTATTTTTTCAAAATTAAATCGTATAATATAATGTAAGTATGATGTGAATCGTCCTTATGATTTCATATTTACTTTTTTCAAGTCTGCTGATTATTTTAAGATACTAAATCACAGACTACAATATAAATTTGAACGTTTATATTGTATAATATAATGTAAGGTAATTTGCAAGTTATCTTACGGTCATCTTCTCGAGAGATGACAACCAAAGTTCATGGTTACCTCCTTCCAAAGAAGAACAGACACTTTCCTCCTTGTTTGTTCTTCTATTTTTTTTATTTAGCAAGACCTAGTTTTTAAAACTATATGATATAGTATCTAGTACCATGTGATTATATCCGATTCTTTTTAGATTTAGTGATGTGAATTTACAAAGAAGCTTCATGCTTGATGAATAAATTTGGATTTGATCATTGGTAGATTTAGTGAAAACACGCCAATAAGTGGATTCTGAAATTCTCTTGTTTTCATTCGGTACTAAATTTTACCTAAGCTAGATCATATTAAAAATAAAAAGTAGTAGTTTTGTAATAGACTACTACTTTATTTATTAATTATTAACTTCTTCTGGAGTAATTGCTTCAGTAGCACTAGTTTCTTCTTCTGAAGTTTCAGTAGGTGCGGTTGTCGTTTCATCTGGAAGAATGGCAATTATGTGCTTATTATAGCCACCGTAAGATTTTAGGCTATCTTTAACCTGTGTTAAAGTTTCCTTAGACAGACCACTATTTTTTATAATCTCGGTAATAATGTCTTGAATTTCATACAGATAAGCTACTTGGCCTGATTCTCTAAATAGGTTATAATTAATATTTAATTCTTGTTGTAAATAAGTAACTCAGGCTGTATTATCTTCCTTATCAAGTCTAGCTGTTGTGACTTTACCTTGTTTTTGTTGCTTAAAATTATCTCTAACTGCTCTTATCATACTAAATATCCTTTCTGTATACAGTTTCATTGGTGGACCCAGCAGGACTCGAACCTGCGATCAATCTACGCATTTCTAGCTCACTTATAATAATTTACTAAGTACCTCCTGTGCCAAATAGTCTTTTGCAAATGCTATATTTTTTGCTTGACCATTATTTGTTGAGGCAAGTCTTAAATTTTTTTCATTTGTTCCACATTCAGCTACTGGAATCAAATAACAATTATTGTCAAATCAGGTGCAAAAGTAATCAATACCATCATTTCTATAATTATGTGAGACAATTTTATTTTTACCACGTCGCCTAGAAGCGGTTGCGAATGTAAAGCAGTCGTTGGCACGCTTAAGTGAACTTGTCTTGACTTGAATTTTTAGTAATTGTTTACCAGTATCTAAAATAAAATCATAACGCGTAGGTCTCTGCGGAACCGATACGTTATATCCTAATTCAATCAAACTTGTCATGCATCTTAATTCAGTGAGTGTTCCTTTTGTTATATTATCAATTTTCATACTAAACTATTTAACTATTATATGTTATTACTTGAAATGAGCTAGGAGCTCTAACCAACTGAGCGGTGGGTCCAAATGAGCTATAGTACAAAATAAATTATACTATAGCACCTATATTATTATACAGTATTTATAATTACTCATAATTGACTATATTAGCAATTGTTTTAGTTTGAATATTATTTCTTACAAATTCTCTAATATTTTCAGGAATATTATATTTTTTAAATAATTCTTCATCAATCTCAGCAATCGATTTATCCCACCATGATTCACTAAAGTCTTGTGTAGGAACGGAAGCCCATACACTTCTCGAACTTTGTTGAGAAACTTTATTAACATATATCAATGCTCTAACAAACTTAGATAATACATATTTTGAAGCTTTTTTAGCAAGCTCATAATTATCATAAATACCACATTCAACAAATGTTTCAGTACAAATATCTCTTGGACCACCAATAATAACATCTGAATATGCACCTCCTAAGCCAGAATTTTCACTCATATTTCCCCATGCAGATGGAATAAATAACTTATATTTATTTATGGCAATAGAACACTTTGGCAGTGGATAATCAGAAGAACAAAATACAATTCTACCATTACTTGCATAAACAGTTAAATCCTCATTCGATTTTTTATCCTTCATCATTTCAGGTAAACGATAATAAGTATAATTACCAATGATATTTGTTCTTAATCCATATGGTTTATTTGCAGAAATTTCATTCATCATAGTTTTAAATAATGGATTTCGAGTAATAATGTTACCTATATCAATAATTTCTTTTGGTTTAGCAATGCTAGATACTTCAAGTGGAAGTTCAATTTCTTCAGGACAGTTTCCATTTTTATATATCAATTGAGAACCATTTAATCCGTTATCATACCCTTTTTTTCATAAAATGACATTAGTCCATTCAGCACCTGTAATACCTGGAAAGACATTTTGTTTATTATCAATAAAAACAATTTGTTTATCCTTTTTAACTTCAGGGATATTCATTTTACCCAAGTTATTAGCATTCTTAGGTTGTTGCCAGCCAGTTGGGAATATTAAACTTACAATATTACCTAGTTTTATTGATGTTAAATAGAAATAAGGATATATTTGTTGATGATTAACGCCTTGATAAGGTGGATTCCCAACTACTGCATTAAATTTCATTTCTTTACCTCCTTTATTCCAAAATGACGGTTTTAAAATTTTATCTACTAATTGTTGTTGTTTTTCTTTCATTTGATTAATTAGGTCATCAAATGCGTGAGCATTTATTTTCCCTTTAGTATAACCTAATAAAGTTCTGCTTGTAATTTGTTTTGCCATCTTTGTCTTACAAATTACATAAACATTATTTTCTACAACTTCATCCCATAATCTCTTCTTATCATCAAAACTTAATTCGTTTTCTCTATCTTTAATCTTTAATCTATAGAAAGTATACGCAACGTATAACGGATATAGGCCGGTTTTAGAATTAATTTCTAATACTTTTCCATCATCATTAAAAATCCCAGCAGTTACATTTTCAACATCAACGTATCTAGGTTCATCTAATTCTATAGTAAAGTCCTCATTAAAGAAACAATAACCACCAATAGTTTGAGACATATGCATATTAACTACTCTCCATGGAGT
>CAVBAX010000172.1:0-3131 GCA_963593105.1 Candidatus Methanomethylophilaceae archaeon
ATGTTTTGTTAGATAATTTTCACCTATATACTATTTTATTTGTAGCTGATGAAAATAAAAAAGGTTTTTATGAAATTGGACCCTTCATGATGGAAAAAGGAGCTTTGTTGTATGAACAAATTTGTAAAAATAATCACTTAAACATTGATCCTAGTGGACTAGAATTGTTGATGCAAGGTATACCAAATAGCTTTTCAAAAGATAATGGAATTATCATTGCCAAAAATGTTTTAAATATAAAAGAACCAATACTAGAAGATATTAATTTGTTTGACTATGCACCTGTTATATCTTTTAAGGAAGATATAAATATAAAAGCTCAAAGAATCGAACAATTTTGGGTACATGAACGTCATATCCTAAAATACATTCAACAAGGCAATGAAAATAAAGCTTTAGAAGAAGGAAAATTCTTTCTTGACAGTAAGATGGAAAATCGTTTAGAGAATCGTTTCTATTCAATGCGCACGCTTTTATATTCTGTTAATACCTTATTTTGTAGAGCAGCCCATGAAATAAATGTTCATCCTTTGTTTTGTGATGAAATTAGTACCAACTTCGCTAAGAAACTAGAAAGCTCTATTTCCATAAGTCAATTAAGCGAACTCTATAAAGAAATGATTCATGAATATTGCGAATTATGCAAAAATCAAAGTGCTTTGGGTATAAGTTCTAACGTTAGAAAAGTCATGCATTATGTGCAAATGAACATCAATCAATGTTTAACACCTAATTCTATTGCGAAAAACATAGGTTTTTCATCTGCCTATCTTTCGCGTCTTTTCAAAGAAGAACTTGGTATCACTTTAAATCAATATATTAATAATCAAAGAATGATAGTTGCCAAAAGATTATTAAGATTTACTTCAATGCCTATAAAAGAAGTAGCTGAACATTGTGGAATCAGCGATTGGAACTATTTTACAAAAATCTTTAAAGATGAAGTTGGTGTTACTCCTTCTTTGTATCGTAAAGATAATTTTCAAAATTTAGATTAAAAAAAGATATATAACTTTCTATGTGTTGCGGCTAACCCTTTAACCATATTTCTTGTGTGGTCAAGACATAACACCATGTGATTTTGTATATTTAACAGTTATATTAACACCATCTATATTTAAAGATGTTGAAACGATTGAATGTTTTGTTGAAGCATCTTTAAACCGCTATATCACAAAAAAAGATTATCTATAGAGTAATAACTTTATAGATAATCCTTAAATATTAATTTAAATCCTTTAAGTCTAATAAGTTTATGCTTTCTTTACATCAAACAAATCACTAAAGCCGGTAATTTCAAGTACTTCATATACTTCTTCACTAACCCCAATAATATTAGTATCTGGATATGATTTCTTATATTTTAATAATACTCTAAGACATGCACTAGAAATATAAGAAGTATCTTTCATATTGAAACAAATACTTTTAAAACTTTTTTCATTTTCTAGTTTATTTATTTCATTATCAAAGTCTTCCGCATTACTTGAATCAATACGCTCAGCAACATAAATTTCAAGTACATCGTTATTTAATTCAGTTTTTGTAATTGTAGACATTAAAACATACCCCTTGTTAAACCACTTAACGATTTCATCATCTTCTTGGATCTTTCAAATTGATTGATAACTCTATTTACATCATCAACACTTGTACCAGAACCTTTGGCAACTCTTCTTTTATGAGAACCACGCATGAAACTAGGGTCTTTCCTTTCTTCCTTAGTCATTGATTGAATAACAGCTCTAGTTATTTTCAAGTTCTTATCAACCTCATCATCGTTGACTTTATTTTTAAAATCAGACATACCAGGAATCATTCCCATTAAAGAAGAAATAGGACCAAGTTTCTTTGTTTGATCAATGGTAGCCAACATATCGTCCATAGTCATCTTACCAGCAAGCATTCTTCTTGTCATCTCTTCTGCTTGTTTAGTATCAAACTCTTCTTGAGCCTTTTCAACAAGTGAGACAACATCACCCATACCAAGAATTCTATCAGCTAAACGATCTGGATGGAAAATATCAATATCACTAATCTTTTCACCAGTTCCTGTAAATTTAATAGGAACGCCAGTTAAAGCCTTTACTGATAATACAGAACCACCCTTAGCATCACCATCAAACTTAGTAACAATCAAACCAGTGACATTTAATCTTTCATTAAATGTTTGGGCAACATTGCAAATATCTTGACCAGTTAAAGCATCAACAGTTAATAAAATTTCATTAGGATTAGCAATAGCCTTAATATCATCTAATTCTTTCATTAGAGCTTCATCAATTTGAAGACGACCAGCAGTATCAATTAAAGCTACATCAAAATTATTATCTTTTGCGTATTTTAAACCCTCAGTTGCTGTATTTAAAGCACTTACAAAGATACCCTTTGAAAATACTTCAACACCAATCGAATCACCCAACGTCTTTAATTGATCAATGGCAGCAGGTCTAATAACATCGCAAGCAATCATCAAGACCTTCTTGCCTTCTTTTTTCATAAGATTAGCAATCTTACCAACTTGAGTAGTCTTACCTGTACCTTGTAGACCAACCACCATAATAGTAGTCAAACCACTAGAACTGTAATGTAGAGAGTTATCGTCATCACCTAATAATTTGATGATTTCATCATGGACGATTTTAACTAATAGTTGTCCTGGATCAATCGCATTTAAAACATCTTGTCCCTCTACTTCCTTTCGGATTGAATTTAAAAAGTTTTGAACAACGCCATAATTAACATCAGACTCTAAAAGAGCAACTCTTATCTCCTTTAAAGTATCTTCCATATTACGCTCAGAAAGTTTGCCCTTACCAGCAATATTCTTAAGCGATTTTGTTAAACGATCTTGTAATGAATCAAAAGCCATAATTAAATTATAAAAAAATCCTCGTAATAGCACAAGGATTTAATCATTAAGATATTTGACATCAACTCTATTATTGATATTACAAATAAGTTCATAAGGAATAGTATTTAAATTTTTGGCAAGTTTATTGATATCACCATAAACAATAACTTCATCATAGAGTTTACAATCAACGCCGCTTACATCTAACATCATTTGGTCCATGCATACATTGCCTAGAATCTTGCATTCTACACCATTTACATTAACGGTATTAATG
>CAVBAX010000173.1:0-3124 GCA_963593105.1 Candidatus Methanomethylophilaceae archaeon
CAGGTGGCTTTGTTCCTGCTAAGGTAATGGGACCAGCAATCGATGAGGCTAAGGCAGTAGTTAAACAAAAGATGGAATTATTTAATTCTGTTGATAAGGCTGGATTATATCTATAGGAGAAGACAATGGAAGATTTTGTATTTACATATATTACCCAAATTATTTTTGGTAAAGATGGTGTAGAAAAACTGTCTTCAAAGATTAAACAATATGAGCCAAACGCAAAAAAGGTTTTAATTGTCTATGGTTCTGATCGTATTAAGACTAATGGTTTATTAGATAAAGTTGAAGCTAATCTAAAGCAAGCAAATTTAGAGTATCTAGAATTAGGTGGTGTTAAGCCTAATCCTAGATTATCAAAAGTATATGAAGGTATTGATATCTGTAAAAAAGATACAATTGATTTCATTGTTGCCATAGGTGGAGGAAGTGTTATAGATACTGCTAAGGCTATAGGTTGTGGTAGTAAATATGATGGTGATGTTTGGGATTTCTTTAATGGTGTTAATCCAACTTCAACAATCAAGGTTTGTTCAATTCTAACAATTCCCGCAGCTGGCAGTGAGTCAAGTTTGAGTTGTGTTGTAACTAATGAGGATGGCTGGTTAAAGAAGAGTATTAATAATGATGCGATTAGGCCGATCTTCTCAATACTTGATCCTACACTAACTTATTCTTTACCAAAGTATCAAATTGGTGCTGGTGTATTTGATATGTTGTCACATATTATGGAAAGATATTTCACTAATACTAAGAGTGTTGATATTACTGATAGGTTATGTGAGGCAGCTATGAAGACAATCATTAATTATGGTCCTAAGACTTATAATGATCCTACTAACTATGAATATCGTAGCCAAATCATGTGGGCTGGTTCTATTGCCCATAATGGTTTATTAAATACTGGTAGGGAACAAGATTGGGCAAGTCATAGAATTGGCATGGAACTTTCGGCAATGTATGATACAACTCATGGGGCAACGCTTTCAATCATTACTCCTCATTGGATGGAATATGTTTATAAACATGATATTGATAGATTTGTACAATGGGCAACTAGAGTTTGGGATGTTGATTTATCACTAGATGATAAGGATGCAGTTGTTAAAGAAGGTATAAGAAGACTTATGGAGTGGTCTAGGTCAATTGGTATGCCTACTACTTTAGCTGAGGCTAATATTCCATTTGATAAGTTTGAGGAAATGGCTGATAAGTGTACTACAAATGATAAGGTTCCAGTTGGTCATTTTGTTCCAATGTATAAGAAGGATGTTTTAGCGATTTATAATCTAAGTAAATAAGAAATTAAGCATATCACATGATATGCTTAATTTATATAAGAGGTAAGTATATGGAATTAAAAAGTCAAAAGATGAGAGAGTTAGCTCCTGAACTAGATCCACTTAGAATTGGTACAGGATGGTCTAAGGAAGATTTAGATAAGCCCCAAGTGTTAATTGAATCAACGTTTGGTGATAGTCATCCTGGTAGTGGTCATCTTGATAAGCTTGTTAATGCGGTAAGACAAGGTGTAAAGCAAGCGGGTGGCTATGGTGCAAGGTATTTTGTCACTGATATATGTGATGGAGAATCTCAGGGTACTAATGGTATTAATTTTTCTTTAGTAAGTAGGGAAATGATTGCCAATATGATTGAGATACATGGTAACGCTACTGTGTTTGATAGTGCAGTTTATTTGGCTAGTTGTGATAAGGGTTTACCAGGTAATTTAATTGGTATGTTAAGAGTTAATGTTCCTTCAATTCTAGTACCAGGTGGTACTATGAATGCAGGTCCTGATATGTTAACGCTAGAACAATTAGGGGCTTATAGCGCTAAATATCAAAGAGGTGAAATTGATAAGAAAGAATTAGACTTTGCCAAGTGTAATGCGTGTCCTAGTTGTGGGGCTTGTTCATTTATTGGTACTGCTAGTACTATGCAAATAATGGCAGAGGCTTTAGGTTTAGCACTTCCAGGTAGTGCTTTAATGCCTTCAACAAGTCCTGATTTATTAGACTATGCAAAAAGAGCTGGTGAACAGGCAGTAAAGCTAGCTTATATGTCTAATATGAGGCCTTCTGATATTGTGAGCAAGAAGAGTTTTTATAATGCGATTCTAGTACATGCAGCAATTTCAGGTTCTACTAATTGTTTATTACATATTCCAGCTTTAGCACATGAGCTTGGTATTGATATAAGTGGTGATACTTTTGATGAACTACATAGGAATGCTAAGTATTTATTAGATATAAGACCTGCTGGTAAGTGGCCTGCAGAGGTGTTTTATTATGCAGGTGGTGTTCCTTCTATTATGGAAGAGATAAAGGATAGTTTGTATCTTGATTGTATGACAATTACTGGTAAGACTTTAGGTGAGAATCTAAAAGAGCTTAAAGAGAATGGTTATTATGAAAGATGTAATAAATGGCTAGAGGATTTTAATAGAAGATATAATGTTCATCTAACAAAGGAAGATATTATTCATTCAAAGGATAATCCTATTGGAACAGATGGTTCTATTGCGGTATTAAAAGGAAATCTTGCACCAGAGGGGGCAGTTATTAAGCATACTGCTTGTCCTAAGGAAATGTTTAAGGCAAAGCTTTTAGCTAAGCCATTTGATAGTGAAGAAGAGTGTTTAGATGCTGTACTTCATCATAAGGTAAATAAGGGTGATGCGGTATTTATAAGATATGAGGGTCCAAAGGGAAGTGGTATGCCTGAGATGTTTTATACATCAGAAGCTATTAGTTCTGATAAGGAATTAGGTAAGTCAATAGCGCTTATTACCGATGGTAGGTTCTCTGGTGCTTCAACTGGTCCAGTAATAGGACATGTTTCACCTGAGGCAGTAGATGGCGGTCCAATAGCGCTAGTAAAAGAGAATGATGTTATTGAGATAGATATACCAAATAGAAAACTAAATATTATTGGTGTAAATAAACAAGAACTTCCAATAGAAGAGGTAAATAAAATACTAGAGGAAAGAAGAAAAGAATTTAAGCCTAAAAAACCTAAATATAATAAGGGTGTCTTAAGGTTGTTTAGAGAACATGCTGCTTCACCTATGAAGGGTGCATATCTAGAATATGATGATTAATCACAAACACTAAAATAATAT
>CAVBAX010000174.1:0-3036 GCA_963593105.1 Candidatus Methanomethylophilaceae archaeon
GTTGTTTTCATGATTTTAAAGGGTGTAAACGACTTTAAAAAGACTATGGCTCAATATCAAGACAATGATCAAGTAAAAGCGTTAAGAAAGCAAGTAGAAGAGCAAAATAAAGAGATTAGAGACTTAAAAGAAACTTGTATCTCATACTCAAATGACTATAGTACAGTCATTAAGAAACTTAACAAGTTAGTTGAGGAAAAAACACATGTCGAAGAAGGAGATTAAATATGAAAAAAATAAGAAGTCTCCGAAGGACAAAATACTTTCTCTTTTTCC
This sequence comes from Candidatus Methanomethylophilaceae archaeon, assembly GCA_963593105.1. Lineage (GTDB taxonomy): Bacteria > Bacillota_I > Bacilli_A > Erysipelotrichales > Erysipelotrichaceae > Colivicinus. Next base: position 277 of record CAVBAX010000174.1, read on the forward strand.
TCTCAATGTTGCTATCATATGGTGTTATGTTTGCCATGATTATTTATGCAATCATCATCGGAAGTCCAACACAAAGATTTAGTCTTGGATTTATTATCATCTTTAGTTTAATTCTCTTGTTTGTACAATGGAAATCAAAACATAGATGTAGAAGCATGTTATGGCTGATTCTATGTATTACTTATTACATCCTAGATAATATCTACATATGGTTAATTATAATATGTGCATGTACAATTATAGATGAACTTATAGTAGATCCTCTTTATAACTATACTAAAGAGAAATTAGGAAGAGTCCTAACTGCTAAAGAAGTTTACGATTATAAGGATTAAAGCTTATGGAAAATGAAACACAATTATTAGATGAATTTAGACAAAAGTTAAGACAATGGGTATTTTATATTTTAATCTTCGCATTGTCTCTAGTAGTATTAATTGTATTTCCTATGATGGGGGTAGGCAATGAGAAACCTTATTTTAACTTTCCTACCACTGTTGCAGGATGGATTGAATTTATATCTGTAAGAGTTGGAGTTGCAACTATAAATGTCTTTATTTATATTTGTTTCATTCAACAAGGTAAATTAAATGTTTGTAACTGTGAAAATTACATTGAAGCTAATAAGATTTTAAACAAAATGAAAATTAAAGAATTAAAGCCGATGTCGCCAACTAGATTCACTGCTAAACAGTATGGATCTAAATCGTTGTCAATTGTATTAGGAAGCGCAATCGCCTTAGTTGCATTTCCTCCTATAATTGCATATGATTGGCAAATGGCATTAATGTATCTTTTAACTATCTCAGTATCAATCGTGTTTGGTGTCTATCAAATGAAAGTAACAGAAGCATACTGGAGCGAAGAATATTTGAGATGGGCGATTATGAAAAAAGAAGAATTAGAAAAGGAGAATGAAAAATGCTTAACTTCGGAAACAAAGAATTTAGAAATTTAGAAGAACAAGTCCAAAAGAATAAACAAGATATTGAAGATTGGATTGCTCAAGAACATGCTTTATATTTTGGTATCAAAGTTATTGGACAAGTTGAGACTGCGGATGATTTACCAGATGAATCTACTTATGAAGGAGATTACGGCGATACCTACATGGTTGGAGAAACTGATGCAAATTATTATGTATGGACTAGAGTGACAAATGAAGTAGATCATCCACACTGGGTCAATGTTGGACCTTTGCAAAAAGCAGGTCCACAAGGTCCAAAAGGTGATACTATTAAATATTTTACAAATACAAAAAATGAATATAATGAAACTGATACCAGAACAGTCACATATAACTATGTAACTGTTACATTATCAGATGGTACAAATAAAGAATTTAGAATTGTAGCAAATGCAAAAAATGGCGCTCAAGGGGTTCAAGGTATTCAAGGTGAAACTGGTGCTCAAGGTGAAAAAGGTGATACAGGTCCACAAGGTCCAAAAGGTGAAAAAGGTGATACAGGCGCGACAGGAATTGCATATCATATTATTGGTAAATTAAATTCAAAAAGTCAACTTCCATCACCTACAGCAGTATGGGATTTAACAGCCGCTTATATTATCGGTGAAGATAACGATTTATGGATTCAAGTAGGCAAAACGCCACAAACAGCAGTTTGGAGCGATATGGGCTCTATAACTCAAGCACAACAAAACTTCTGGGATTACAGCGAAGGAACAATTCGACCAACAAATGCAGTCACAAAAGTCGAAGCGACCACTTTAAATGCAACTAATTTAACAAAAGGAAATAAATCAGTCGCCCTTGCTGAAGATGTGGAAAAGAAACAAGACAAATTAACAGCAGGTATTGGTATTAAAATTGAAAATGATGTTATATCTGTATCTACATATCATTACTCAACTTTCCATTTCAGTGGTACAAGTGGAAAAGTCACAAGTGTTGAGGGTGAAGCTTTAAACGCATTCAACTCCGAAACTCAAGAATTAGACCAAAGCGTTTTAATGACAATTTACCCATTTAATGAAATCAAGTTCGAACAATTACAATTACAAGATAGTTCAGGAAATGATTTAGATGGCAAGGATGATTTCATTTTCTTCCCTAACTGCTATATGAAAACAAGCGTGGATGAAGATGGTCAAGGATGGAATATTACATTTAGTTCAACAAAATTAAATGATACATATTCAAGAGCGATTGAGGATGACACAAGACCATTTTTAGGACTTGGATGTTACAAGGCTTGCTACAACGATACAGATACAACATATTTGAGAAGTATTTCTGGCTATTATCCTGCAGTTTCAATGAGTAACCAAGGTGCGGATGCGAAACTTCCTTATTACAATGGCAAAAAACTTGAAAGTGAGGATTGGCGAATTAGAATGTCACTCGTTAATAATCTAGTTTGTTGTTTTCTAGGCGATAGAAACACTCAAGAAAAATTAAAAGGAGTTGTTGATTATAGTTGGATTGATCCTTATACAGTTGAAAAAGTTGTCGGTGAAAGCGGAAAATCAGGATATACAAATAATACGCTAGGAACTGGAGTAGTCACAGGTGAAATCACTGCTCTTGCCGATGGAACTGCTCTAGCAAGTGGTAAAAGACCATTTAAGGTTCTCGGACTTGAAAATCTATGGGGTGTTGTTTGGGAAAATATTTCAGGCATTTCACATACCGCAGGAGTTGTTAAGGCATATTTTGGCAACGACCACATTGATAAAAGTTCAAGTTTGACAAACTATACTGAAATCTCAAGAGATGATTTACCACTATGTCAAAGTTCA
>CAVBAX010000175.1:0-3024 GCA_963593105.1 Candidatus Methanomethylophilaceae archaeon
GTATTTTACTATTATTAGCTTGTTTTGGATGTTCAAATAATGGTAATAGTGAAGATACAACTAAACAAGAACCTTTGTATTATTCAGATGATATAAGAATAATTACTAGGGATTTAAATGAGGTATCTGAATTAGCTGATAAAGTGTTGGCTGTTCAAAAATCTTTTGATAAAGAATATTCAGATTATGTCATTGAACAGTTAAAACAAGAGGGCATAGAACTAAGTGAAGATAATCTTTATTGGTTTAGCACTTATGCTGAAATTAAACCATGTATTGATGATGGATTAATTGATGCTTGGGTGGTAGTAGGAAATAGGGAAGATTCAATAGTTGATTATCGTAGTGATTATAATCCTAGTGATTATAAGACTATCGCAACTTACAATATTGCCTATTATGAAGAAGAAACTGTTGATACAAGTTCTTATAATAGTTTATATAGTCAACCATTTATGGTTATGTTAAATGGTTTAGATGGATATGGTGAGAATTCTCAACATGAATGGAATTTATATCGAAATGATGTAAATCATTTATTGGTTGTAAATCCTGAAAAAAAGCATGTGCTTATTATTTCTGTTCCAAGAGATTCATATATTCTAAATCAAGTTACTGGCTATTATGATAAGTTCACACATTTTTGTCAAAATGGACCGGATAATCCAGCTAATTCCTTAGGCGCATTGTTAGATGTGGATATTCCTTATTATTGTATGACTTCATTTACTTGGTTTGTTTATGGAATTAATGAACTAGGTGGGGTTAAGGTTGATGTTCCAATGACTGGTCATTTGGATATGGACTCTAATAGAAATGTGGCAAATCCTCAAACATTTACTAAGGGTGAGTCTAATCTATATGGTGAAACAGCTTTAGCTCTTGCAAGAAATAGAAAATATGATGGTATTGTAAACAATGATCAAGGCAGAATTAGAAACCAAGCTTTAATTCTTGATTCTTTAATTTCTAAGATTGCAAATCATCCATATATCTTAAATATGGTTGGTATGAGTTGGTTGTTTGATTATCTTTGTGAAAATAATTTTTCTAGTGAAGACAAAGAAACTTTATTTGCCTTAGCTCAAACATTTGAAGATGGCTATACAATTGATAATTATTTCTTAGAAGGTGATGGTAATCTTCATAGTAATGGCACTTATTATGTGGATTTATATGATGATTCTATTGAAATCGCAAAGGGCAAAATAGAACTTGTAACAACAGGTACTGTTTCAAAAGATAATCCTTATTATGATGAAATTATGACAGGCTATGTAACAGGTGGTGCTGGAACTGAAAGTGATGGCGATGATGGTTATATTGGCACAACATATGATTTAAGTGAAATATTTAATTAAAAATAAGGCTGCAAATCTAATAGGTTTGCAGCCTTTTAAAACAAACGTTTATTTAAAAGTACCGCAAATGTCTTTGCCAAAATGCCACAAATCTCTTCGCCAAAACACCGCAAATCTCTTCGCCAAAATGCCACAAATCTCTTCGTTTGAGTTATACTATAGTTAATGAGGTATAGCTTATGACTTATGAATATATAGAAAGAATATGTGATGAAGAACTAAGAATTAAACTTGAGGCTTTTGGTGCGGTACATATTGTAGGTCCAAAATGGTGTGGTAAAACAACTACCGCAAAAAAACATGCCAAAAGTTATATTGAGATGCAAGATCCAGATAAAAGAGATATGTATATGGAAACCGCAAAAATAAAACCATCTAATCTTCTTATTGGTGAAAATCCAAGGCTTATTGATGAGTGGCAAGTTGCACCAAATATCTGGGATGCGGTTAGGGTTTCTGTAGATAGAAGGAATGAAGATGGTCTATATATTTTAACTGGTTCTAATTCGATAGATAAGACAAATATAATGCATACTGGAACAGGCCGTATTGATACGATGTATATGTATCCGATGAGTCTTTATGAATCAAAGGAATCAAATGGCTTAGTGTCACTAAAAGAATTATTTAATAATCCATCATTATTAAGTGATGGTTTTGAGTCAAAGCTTAGTGTTGATGATTTAATATTTGCCTCTTGTAGAGGAGGCTGGCCTTCAACCTTATTTAAAAAAGATGATAAGGCAAAACTTTTAATAGCTCAAAGTTATTTTGAAAGCCTTTGTAGAGAAGATATGTCTAATGTAGATGGTATTAAAAGAAATGAAACTATTTCAAGATTATTACTTAGATCTTATGCACGTAATATTTCGACTTCCGCTTCCAATCAATCAATTATTAATGATATAAACGCAAATATTAAAATAGGTGAAACAACTTTTTATGATTATGTTAATACTTTAAAAAAATTGTATGTTATTCAAGATGTGGAAGCATGGTGTCCAGCTATTAGATCAAAGAGTGCAATTCAATCAACCAATAAACGAGAATTTGTTGATCCTTCTTTGGTAGTAGCAGCGCTTGGTGTAGATCCAAATTACTTTAATCTCGATATCAAGACTTTTGGTTTTGTTTTTGAAACGCTTTGTATACGTGATTTAAAAATATATTCAAGTGCACTTGGTGGCAAAATTTCTTACTATCATGATAGATATGGCTTAGAAGCAGATTGTGTGCTTCATTTACGTGATGGAAGATACGCATTAATTGAATTTAAACTTGGCAGCAAGGATATAGATGATGGCGCAAAACACCTTAATGAAATTGAAAGATTAGTAAGTGAATTTAATAAAAAGGAGAAACAAGCTAAACTTCGTTTACCTGATTTAAAGATTGTTATTACAGGTACACAATATGCCTATAAAAGAGAAGATGGTGTTTGTGTAGTTCCTATCGGATGTCTTAAAGATTAACTTTATAAACAAATCATAAGTCAGAAAAATTTTTGAGGTAAAACATTTTTAATGATATACCCTAGTTCATTGTTACTAGATAAATAATCAGTAATTATAAATTTATTGGAATTAGAAATGATATTAATATTGTTTTTGAAAACAGTATTGACAAGTTTTATAGAATATTCTTAGAAAGAGGTAATTATATG
>CAVBAX010000176.1:0-3023 GCA_963593105.1 Candidatus Methanomethylophilaceae archaeon
ATTTTCACTTAGAAATGACTTGAATTTTCATGTTTAAATGATATTATAGTTTTGTTCAGTACTGCCTGTCTTAGTGATGGGCTTTATTATTTTTGAACATTATATTTAGGAGGACGTTTATGAAAAAATCTGCTTTCTCAACTAAGACTGTTGTAGCTACTGCTATTGGTGCTGCATTGTTCTTTGTTGTAGCTAAATTTGTTAGTATCCCTAGCTTTATTCCAAACACTAACTTCTCACTACAATATGGTATCTTATCATTTGTTGCTGCTTTGTTTGGTCCTGTAGCTGGTTGTCTTGTTGGCTTTATTGGTCACACTCTTAACGATCTTACTTGGGGTTCAGTTTGGTGGACTTGGGTTGTAGGTAGTGCTGTACATGGTCTTATCGCTGGTCTTGCTTGTAAGAAGTGTAGTCTTGATAAGGGTACATTTGGTAAAAAAGAACTTGGTGCTTTCTTACTATACAATTTAATCGCTTGTGTTGTAGCTTGGTTAATCTTAGCTCCAGTTGGTGATATTGTTGTTTATGCAGAAGATGCATCTAAGGTATTTGCTCAAGGTGTTTTCGCTTGTATCGCTAACTTCTTAGTATCTGGCGTTGTTGGTGGTTTATTATGCTTAGGCTATACTAAGACAATTGCCAAAGAAGGTTCATTAGATAAAGAATAGTTTTATAATAAGCCGGTTTTATACCGGCTTTTTACGTTTTTAGATTTATGGAAAAAATTATCAGTTTTAAAGATTTCTCATTTCAATATACAGCCCAAAAAAATCCAACATTAAAGAATATCAATCTTGATATTTACAAGGGTGAAAAAATCCTTATATGTGGCCCAAGTGGTTCTGGCAAGTCAACGTTAAGTAACTGTATTAATGGTTTAATACCTTATAGTTATAGTGGCAAAGTTGATGGTTCTTTAATAGTGGATGGTATTGATACTTCAAAGTCTTCAATATTTGAATTATCAAATCATGTAGGAACTGTTTTACAAGATACCGATAGTCAATTTATTAGTTTAACAGTTGCCGAAGATATAGCTTTTTCTTTAGAAAATAATTGTTATGACAATGAAGAAATGGAAAAGATTGTTTCAAGAGTCAGCAAAGAAGTAGGTATTAGTAATCATTTAAATAGCGCCCCTTCAGAGCTTTCAGGTGGTCAGAAACAAAGAGTTTCTTTAGCTGGTGTAATGGTTGGAGAAGCTGATATCTTACTTTTTGATGAGCCTTTGGCAAATCTTGATCCTGAAACTGGTAAAAGCGCTATTGAATTAATCGATAAAATCCAAAAAAATACTGGTTGTACAGTAATTATTATTGAACATCGTTTAGAAGATGTATTATGGCGTAAGGTTGATAGAGTAATACTAATGAACGATGGCACAATTACTTGTGATAAAGATCCTAATACTTTATTGAGCAGTGATGTATTAGTTAAAAGCGGTATTAGAGAACCACTTTATATTACTTGTTTAAAGTATGCTGGTGTTAATATTACAAGTAATAAAAAGCCTGAACATATTGATAGTTTATTACTTGATGAAAAAGATATTGAGACTGTTAATAAGTGGTATAACGATACTAAGACTATAAAGGATAAGAATAATAATGATTCTATCTTAAGAATTGATGATTTAAGTTTTAAATATATTCATAATGAAAATGATACTTTGCATAATATTTCTTTTGATGTAAAAAAAGGTGAAATGTTGGCGATTGTTGGTCAAAATGGTGCTGGTAAGTCTACTTTGGCTAAAATAATTTGTGGTTTTGAAAATAGTGATCGTGGTCATATTTATCTTGATGGCAAGGATATAAGTGAAGAAACTATTAGAAGTAGGGCAAAGGATATTGGCTATGTTATGCAAAATCCTAATCAAATGATTTCTCAATCTTTAATTTTTGATGAAGTTGCCTTAGGCATTAGAAATATTGGTTTAAGTGATGAAGAAATTAAGGAAAAGGTCTATGATGTTTTAAAGATTTGTGGCCTATATGAATTTAGAAATTGGCCTATTAGTGCTTTAAGTTATGGTCAAAGAAAAAGAGTTACGATTGCTTCTATATTGGTAATGGGCCCTAAGGTAATCATATTAGATGAGCCTACGGCAGGACAGGATTTTAAGCATTATACAGAAATCATGGAATTCTTAAAAACAATTAATAAAAATGGTGTTACTGTTATCATGATTACTCATGATATGCATCTAATGCTTGAATATACTACTAGGGGTATTGTTATTGTTGATGGAAAAGTGTTAAGCGATAAAAAGAGCAGTGAAATCTTATGTGATAGTAGTTTAGTTAAGCAAGCTGCTTTAAAGGAAACAAGTTTATTTACTTTGGCTAATAAGTGCCATATTGATAATCCTGTTTCTTTTGTTGATTGTTTCATTAATTATGATAGGAAGGTAAGAGAAAATGGCCGCTAAGACAGTATTAAACTACATTCCTAAGAAAAGCATTGTACATGAATTAACTGGTACAACTAAGTTAATTTTGTTTCTACTTTTTTCAATTGTTTCAATGATTACTTTCGATATTAGGGTACTTGCAGCTTTATTTATTTTTTCATTGGTAACTTTTAAGTTGAGCAAGATAAAGTATAAAGAAGTTGCGTTTATGTTTAACTTTACAATTATTTTTACTTTGATTAATTTTATTGTCTTGTATTTGTTTAATCCAAATTATGGGCCAGACTTATATGGTTCAAAAACGGTGCTATTACATATCGTGGGAAGATATGATATTACTGTTGAGCAATTGTTTTATCAATTACATGTATCAAGTAAGTATTTAATTGGTTTACCTTTGGCGATTATGTTTGTATCTACTACCAATCCAAGTGAATTAGCTAGTTCTTTAAATGCTATTGGTGTGCCATATAAGGTTAGTTATGCTTTTTCTTTGGCTTTAAGATATATACCAGATATTCAAAAGGATTATCATGATATATCTTTGTCTCAACAAGCAAGGGGTGTAATGCTTGGCAAGGATGTAAAGCTTTGGACTAGATTTAAG
>CAVBAX010000177.1:0-2975 GCA_963593105.1 Candidatus Methanomethylophilaceae archaeon
ATTGTAAGTATAATTCATGCAGTATTGAGAATTTCAAAAAAACAAACAGTACACGATTCCTTTGGTAAACCAAATAGTAAATCATTAAATGTAATGTCTCTGCTGTTATCTTTAACAGTGGTTCTTGCAAACTATTCTTTGTTTCATGCGATTGTATCTATTGCTTATAGGATTATTGCGATTATAATGATGACTGCTGGTGGATTTGTAGTTTTTAGAGAATTTATAATCACTATAGTTAACGCAAAGGGATTTAGCTTTAATAACAAAATCCAAAACAAAAAGAAGATACTTATAATTGGCTGGATAATCATTGTGTTTATGGATCTGTTTATATTAATTATGGCACAATACCCAGGTATTATAACTCCTGATAGTATAGATCAAATAAATCAAATACAAACCGGAGTTTACTCAAATCATCATCCTTTTTATCATACGCAAATTATCCGTATTTTCTTTAATTTAGGAATGTTACTTTTTAATGATATTAATAAAGCCGTTTTTACTTTTAGTTTCTTTCAAATATTGTATTTAGCTTTAACAATCATATATATTGTAAAAGCTGTATGGGATATCACAAATAACGATATAGTCGCTATTGCCTTATTTGTGTGGTATTTAGTAATGCCTGTAAATATTATGTATAGTTTCTATATGGGAAAAGATGTAATTTTTGGAACGGCTGTTGCCTATTATGTTATAGCGACATATAAATATTTAAAGAGTTACGATAATAAAACAATTAATACAATAATAATAGTCTTATCGTCATTTGGCGTATGTTTATTAAGATCGAATGGTTTATTTGTATATATATTTAGCACCTTAATTTTCGCTATTTTGTTCTATAAAAAACATAAGAAAATTACTTTTTCATTTTTATTTGTAATAATAGTTTCAATCGTTTTGAAATATCCGGTACTTAATATGCTAAATGTGACTCAACCTGATACAATTGAAGCTTTAACCATACCTGCTCAACAAATTGCCAGAGTTATAAGGGATGATAAGGAACTTACAGAAGAACAATATGAATTATTAAATGAAGTTATAGATGTAGATAAAATACATGATTACTATGTTGGATATTTCTTTGACACTATTAAAGGTTTGGTGAGAGAAAAAGATAATCAACAATATATCGTTGAACATAAAAGAGAATTCATAAAAGCTTATATAGAAATAGGCTTTAAGTACCCGCAAAAATATATTGAAGCTTGGGTTGATCAAACTAGAGGCTATTGGAACGCTGGCTATGCTTTTTGGAGATGGTCAGATGCGGTTTCTAACAATGATTTGGGTATTGTAAGAACAGTTAATAATGATTTTATAAGTGCAGCATTAAATTTATACCTCATGGAGTGGCAAGGATCTCCTATATTTACATTGTTTTTATCTATTGGCATTATGATTTGGATAATATTTATATTCCTTTATAAAGCGATACTTTCTAAAAATAAGGAAATGATATTTATAACCATACCATCCTTATTAGTGGTCTTGACCTTATGGATGGCCACACCACTATATGCTGAATATAGATATATCTATTCAGTGTCATTATGTTTTCCTTTTATGGTTTCACTGTTTTTGTATAATGAAAAAAGTGAGATAATGCAACATGATATAATCATGAGTGAAAAAGAATTGGAGGCTACAAATGGATAAAATTCTTGTGACAAGATCTTCAATAGCTCCATTTGAAGAATATACAAATGAAATAAAGGATATCTGGGAATCTCATTGGATGACCAATAGTGGTGTAAAACATAATTTATTAGAGAAACAACTTCAAGAACGTTTGGGTGTAAAAAACGTTTCGCTATGTGTAAATGGTCATACTTCTTTAGAGTTATGTATTGAAGCAATGGGTTTGAAAGGCGAAATTATTACAACTCCTTTTACTTTTATTTCAACAACAAATTCAATAATTAGAATGGGTTGTACACCTGTTTTTTGTGATATTGATCCTAATACCTATACAATTGATGCAAACAAAATAGAAGAGCTTATTACTGATAAAACTTGTGCAATAATGCCTGTACATGTATATGGAAATATATGCGATGTTGAAAAGATTGAGGAAATCGCTAAAAAATATAATTTAAAAGTAATATATGATGCAGCGCATGCCTTTGATGAAAAATATAAAGGACGTGGAGTAGCTAATTATGGCGATGCTTCTATTTTTAGTTTTCATGCTACAAAAGTGTTTAACACCATTGAAGGTGGTGCTATTTGTAGTAATAATGATGAACTTCCAAGTATCATCAAATCATTAAGGGACTTTGGCATTGTAGATGAAGAAACCATTGACTATGTGGGTACAAATTCAAAAATGAATGAATTTGCAGCTGCTATGGGTTTATGCAACTTAAGACATTTAGATGAAGAAATCGCTAAACGTAAAAAAGTGTTTGAAAGATACAATTTGAATTTGAAAGATATAAGCGGAATTAAGCTTCCGCCTATTCAAGAAGGATTAGATAGAAATTACGCTTACTATCCGATTGTTATCGATTCAAATAAATACGGCCATAATAGAAATGAACTATCAGAAAAGTTGAAAGAAAATAATATTTTTTCAAGAAAGTATTTTTATCCATTAACAAATAAGCCTAATTGCATAAGTTCTAGGTTTAACCCAGGAAATACTCCAATAGCCCAGGAAATATCACTTAATGTATTAACACTTCCGATGTATGCAGATTTAGCACTTGAAGATGTTGATATGATTTGTGATGTGATTAAAAATTTTAAATAGGAACATAAATATTGATGATTACTCATTTAATACCAGATGAAAAATTTACATACAAGATAATCAATTTCTTTAGTAGTGAATTTAAAGAAATTGATAATAATTATATTGTCTACAATGATGGACATAATTTTTATGATGGTAATTTTGATAAAGTTACATATATCAATAGCTTTAAACAAGATGATTCTAAGATAATCAATAAGCTTAA